>JAFDIC010000154.1 GCA_019308525.1 Deltaproteobacteria bacterium | reverse complement strand
GCTATGGCCTCCCGGTAGTCGATTATCATCTTGACAAACCCCCTAAAATAAAAACCCGTATTCCTCGGCCAGCCTGGCCTTTTTCAGCTTCTCTTTTCATGGTTTGCCCCTTGAAAGCTTCCTGTTCTCCAGGTTCCAGCCTTCCACGGCCCAGAGTTTTTTCCTCAACGCTTTGGGTAATCGACGGATTTTCCCTCTGCTCCTCGCCCTAAGCAATGAAAGCTCTTCCAGGCTCAGCTCGACCATCCTTTGCTCTTGCGCCTCTTTTTCCTTGAGCCATCCCGTGACCTCGGCCCAGGTCCTGCCTTCCCGCTCAAGCTTGCGGTTCAAGTTGACCGCTTCCTGAATGGTGGCAAGTTTCCACGCTTGTAATATGAAGCCTATGCCCTGCATCAGCATCCGCTCGATTGACTTGCCGGGTTGCATTTCCAGAAGTGGAGTTCAACCCTGGTATATATGCCCGTGGGACAGTTAGGATCCTCGGCGCACAACGCATCCCAAGTTACGCAATCGCGGCCTCCTGCACCACACGGCCCGCTATTAGACAGTCCAGCCTGATAAGTAAATTCTTCATACACTGCATCAAATCCAAGCTTGAGGCACTGCCTGTCTCTCCCGTAGGTATTTATCGAGCTGTATTTCCATCTCTTATCTCCATCCACTATGAAGGTCTGACAGCGATGCACACTGTCATCGCACAAATCATAGTCCTGTTGGACCTCTGCAATAAAAGCCCTCCTAGCAAGGTCATAGTCCCACACCCCGTCTGTGTTTCTAAAAGTGTGAGTGGCTGAGTTTCCGCAGGCGTCCTGCACCTTGACTGTAACTTTCACTTGATCGTCGCTGGAACAGGAGCCTGGATTGCAATAAAGGGTATTCACGCGAGTGGATGTGACTCCAGCGCCCAGGCTGAACCCGGAGCCGCTCTCTATTGTCCAGGTAAAGGGGCCGTAGCCATCTTTCAGGTAAAGGTTTATGCTTGACCCCGGATCCACTGTCTCGGGCGTCTTGTCCATATCAAAGCTGACCGGATCAATTATTTCGCATGTGCAGCATGGCAACTTTACGCCGCATATGCTTGGGCACTCAGGGTCATTCGGATCCTGCCCCGTGCAGAGGTCAGGGTTCGTCGTGTAGTTTCCCTGCCATTTTCCGGATCCCTGGTAGGTGAAGCCCCAGAAGGACCCCCTTCTGCTTGCCGGAAGGCCGTCGCTCAGGAAGGAGAAATCGTTGCATTCCTGGTTCGTCCAGTCATCGTTCTGGATGGTAATCTGCCTGGTCTCGTTGGCTCCGATAGACTCCTTGGACGAAATGTCAAAGTTGTCGCATCCCGTGGGACACAGCGCTTCCCTGAAAACCCTGCGCGAATACTGGACCTTGAATTCATTGACGGTATCCAGCCATGATTTGCGGTCGATCCTGGGCTTTTCAAGGAAGTCTTCAGGCCCAAAAGAAGGCAAGGAATCAGTGTCTTCCGATTCACGGTAGAGGAACAGATGGAGCTTTGAATCACCTCCCCACCGCAGGCCTCCGGAGACGTTGAAATCGTCTGCGCCAAGGTACTCGGCATCAATGCCGGCCATCCTGTTGAGCACGTAATAGACGGCATGAGCCGGGTTGTAGTCAAACGTCTCTATGTCCTTGTAGTCGTCCTCCAGGGCCTCTATTGAGGGCGCCTTGTGAACCACGAAGTACATGCTGGGAGCCCTGTTGTAATTGCCCAGGGCACAGTCCTTGAGCACGGCATAACACAGGCCCCGGTAAGCCGGGTTGAGCGTGGCATCCGGCAGTCTTGCCCCCATGTAGCTGTTCGGCGTTTGATCCGAAGTCCCGAAATAGAAATCACAGGACCCCATGCCGTCCAGGGATATCGTCACCAGGCCTCCGCTTGCCGGCCTTTCAAGCTCGCCCGACCAGACCACTTTGTCGTTTGCATAGACAGTGTAAAGTTTGTCCACAGGCCCCCTGCAAATACCGATTGCCCAGGGACCCGCCGCCTTTGCCGCCCTGCTCTTCCTTGATCTCGACCGACCTGGGACAGCACGACCATATGATGTTTCCGTTGACCTTTACGGTCCCGAGGGCGTCCTGTATCGGGGTGCCCTCCTTGGCCAGGTTGACCGAAATGCCCCCCTGGTCCCAAGGCCCTGGCGTGTCGGGCTGCACCGGGTCGAGCATCATGCCGACCCCGGCGCCGATCCCCGCGCCGATGGCTGCGCCTACAGGCCCGCCGACCAGGAACCCTACTGCGCCTCCGACAGCTCCCCCTATCAGGCCCCCGACGCTCATGACAACAACCTCACTGCAATTTTCATCCTCTTCCTCCAGGTGCGATCGTTGAAGGATCCCTTTGAGACTCCTCCTGGGCGGACGCAATGGTAAATGAACCCGTCCAGGTAAAAGGCCGCATGGCTCGCCGCTTTGCCGAAGTGGATTAGTATGATGTCGCCGTTTCTCACTTCAGAGACCGGGACATCGACTACATTGAGATAGCGGTGGAGGCCCTCGTAAAGCATTTCCCTGGTGTTGTGCAGGTGCCAGTCAGGGGGATAGTCGGGGACGGGGATCCGCGAGAGGTCCAGGATCCCCATCTCGCCGAGGACGCCCAGGACGAAATGGATGCAGTCGGCCCCCAGGCCTTTCACGGCTGTCCTGTGTCTCCAGGGCGTGCCCTCCCAGCTTTTGAGGGTCTCCTTGAGCCGCCTTACGTTTTCCTCGCTGTCAAAAAAATATGCCATAGCCCGCTCTCAATATTTGGTCGCAGGGTTGTCGACCGGGATCTGTGTGAACCCCAGGAACTGGTTGATATTTGAAAACTTGTCCCTGCATGTCTCCGGCCTTCCGTCGCAGCCAGGAAAGATGTCGACCTGGGCGCCCGAAGAAAGCCCCGGGATCTGATACCGGACCTTGATGTTCTGTCCCTCATGAGAGACGATCATCCTGCGGTGGCCTTGCCACTCGACCCATCCGTACTTGAAGTGCCCGTCCGAATAAGACGCGAGGTCCGCGTTTGAAAGCGTCAGGCCATCCACGCTCACGGTTTTCGTTATCTTGTGTGCATTTTTATCGACACCGCACCCGACCCCATCTATGATCTCATCGTAGATGAAGTGATTGCATTTGGGCTGGTATCTCAGGGACAAGGCAGGCTGGCGCAGGTGGAACTCGAACCCCACGCACTTGACGGTCGCCTCCTGGCCCTGGAAGGCCACGCCGGAAACCTGGCCGATGAAAACGTTTGAACCCTGATTAGGCAAGTCCTTATGCACCCGGATCACTTCGGCCCATACAACCTCAATCGGGTTCTCCGCCAGGTACTCCTCCATCGGGTCGTCCTTGAAAACGGCAAAAATTTGAATGGTGGAGACCTCAAGGTCGCGGCCTGGTAGGTATTGCCCTGGTATTCCACGTCCTCGTCGTGGGACGTGTACCGCCAGTGCTGAGACCCGTCCGCCTTCCAGAAGTGAAACAGCTCCACTGGCTTTAGCTCGACCGCCTGTTCTTTTTCGATGTAACTCTGTGTCTGGTTCTTCATCTCCTCCTCTCTCTATGTCGTCGTTGTCGTGCTGGAGCTGGTAGTTGACGAGCTGGTAGTCGTGCTCGACGTGCTCGTTATCACTCCCGGCGTCTCGTAGGGGAGCGAGTGAAAGCTCAAGTTGACTTTTGCTGCCCTGGAGCTCAGAAATTCCACCTCGACCTCGTCCTGGTCAAAGCGGCCATACAGGAGAAACGAGACCAGGAGCTGGCTGAGCTCATCTGTGGAAACCGTCTTTCCGATCGCCTGATCTAGCGTGATTGTGGACGATGTTGCGGATATTAGCTTTCTGACCGCTGTGGTCCCGTCCGGGAACGCAAAGAAGAGATACTGACCTGTCCCCGTCTGCCGGAAATAATCTTCCCATTTGAAATCCTCGACGCTGAGCGTGATGTCGGCAGCGTCAAAGGCCGCATTGACGACTATATCCGACCTCCAGGTGGGTCCCTCCGGATAGTGCCCGTAGGCGTATTCCTTGCCGTAATATGCCGTGATCTCCGTTGGATCATCGATATCTGAATCCAGGGGGGAAACCCAGTTGGGATCGACCAGGAAGACAGGCCTGTCCTGGTACCATGACCAATATGGCCCGGAGGTCGTGGTCGTGCAGGTTGTCGATTGAGTTGAAGTGGTGGTCGAAGAGCTGGTCGTGGTGCCGGTCGCCCCAGGCCCGGTCGTGGTGGTCGAGCTGGAGGTAGTGGATGATGTCGTGGTCGTGCTCGTGGTGGTCAAGCCTGCTGAAACACAGACGACATCTATCACCCTTTGCGCCGTGTAAGTGGGGAGAAGAGAATATCCGACCGCATCTGTCGTCGCAGCGTCATCCCCGTCTTTCCAGTAGCCGGTGACGTTCGGCTCAAGCGGCCCGCGCGGGATGCCGTTGTCAACAAAGTAAACGGCGACGACGAGGTTCTTGGACGGGTCAAGACTGAAAGCGACCTGGTCGGACCACTCACCTGGGCTTGTGACCGTGGCCCCCGGAAAGCCGCCGTTGAAAGTGACCTGAACCTGGTTCCCGTCAAAGTCGTACTCGTGGCCGGAGCTTGCCTGGTGGCCGATGTAGCATTTGCCGATCTCATAGTCGAGACCGAACCAGGTGAAATAGACTGAGACCTCGGACCCGCCGGCCCTCAAGCTGGATGCCGGAATGATGTATCGCATCGTCCTGCCGGCCCAGTTACTCTCGTTGTGAGTCCACTCCTGGGGCGCGTCGTAGGCGTAGTTGGCGGGGTCCTTGCACGGAGGGACCTCGGTCGTGGTGGTCGTGGAAGTGGACTGAGTCGACGTGGTTGTGCTTGAGCTTGTGGAGGACGAAGTGGAAGTCCCGCCGGGCGCGGTCGTGCTCGTGGTGGTCGTGCTCTGGGTAGTCGTGGTTGTGGTGGTTGATGCCCCCCCTGAAATTATCTCAAAATTCTTGACATTAAGCGTCATTGTTGAATCAACGCCGCCTACGTTGTGATCCCTCGACATGAGAGGGCTCAAGTACCTATATACAGTACCATCGGAAAGGTGGACGGTATCGAAGAGAAGTAATATAAGTCCTGGGTCTGGTCGGAACCTCTCATCAAAGCCACAACCTGATCTGTCGGGCTCAAGTATGAACTATAGTAAAAGTACACCAAAATGCCCTCATTGTTCTGGAGAGCATCCTCGTGGGTAAAACCGGAATTAGTCAGCCCTAGGACGACTACAGAGGCGCCATTCCCGGAAACTGCCGAACAAGTCGCCTCAAACTGAATCTCGAAGTCCCCGAATGCGCCGGACCCAAAATCCTTGTGAACATAAGAAGCTGCGTCCCGCCGCATCGTATCCACGGTAATCTGGTTCTGGCTGACGGTTATGTCATTGTCTTCATCAACTTCCGTGTATGTCGTGAAATCTTCATATGCCATTAGTCTGCTATCGCCTCTCGCGCCTCAATGCTGATCTTGAAGTTCCTGTCTGTGGCCCATGTGAAGGAATTGGAGTTCCCAACCCTGCATGGAATCACCGGGGCGATCTCGTCTCCTGCATCCCAGGTGTTCTCCAGGTTTTCCGCAAGTGTTATTACAGTTGACGTAACAGATGCGATCATGCCCGATTCGTAGCTCTCCATGTTTGCCGGATCCATGAGGACCACAATCCTCCCTGGGGTGAAGAAGGTGTTGACGGTTGATTCCACCTGGACCTCTTTCTGGCCCGCGCTCGCCTGGGCTGTTATTCTGGCCAGGTATGGCCACAGGGGAACCCCGATGACCCCGCCCTGGTATTTGAATATCTTGCGGTGGATGTAAGCCGCCTCGGCGTAGTCCATGGCTGTCAGGGCGAACCGGATCCCGATCCTGGCCCGCGAGTATATGCGTTCTCTTTTTTCAGCGGACTGGACGGCTTTCTGAACCCCGGTCCTCCAGGTCTTGAGTATCTTCACCGGGGAAGACCAGTCCGGCTTCTTCAGGAGGTATGAGTTTATGGTCGTCATTTAACCCCTCAATATCCGCCTCACCGTCTGCCTGTTCTGTCCGAGGAAATTGATCAGGGCATTTTTGCCCCTGGCAGATGCGAGCTGCCGCTCAAAGTCCCTGGGATCCTGGAGATTGAAAATGCTCGCCTCGACAGTCACTCCCTGGCCCGCCGGCACGGTCGCCCCAGTGACAGCTCCTCCAGCCGCGAATCCCAACCTGGGCCGGCTCCAGCCTGGGACAGACCACCCCTCAAGGATACTTTTCGGGATAGCATTTCGTCGGAGAGCCTCCATGATGCCGAGGCCATAGTTTTTGACGGCCTTGACAGGCATCATGAACTCTCCGGATGTAGCGGCGACAAGCTTGTCGTCTGAGGTGGGTGAAGGAGACTTCCCAAGGACAAGCCCTCCGGATCCGAGGGTCTGCGAGCTGATCTTCGCTATCTGTATGGCCCCTTTTGCGCCGATCACGGCTGCCTGGGCGATCCCCCATATTCCGCCCTGTGCCATAGCTTTTGTAACAGCCTGGGCCGTGTTGATGATTGCCTCGGCCAGGGCCGCGCCCTTAGAGAGGTAAAAGAACTCTTTGCGCTTTTGCCCTGAGAGCTCATAGACCTCGTTGAATACGTCTGCCATGCCTTTTGCCGTGTCTGAGGCGAGCTGGAGCCTGTACTCGTTTAGCCTTCGCTCCTGGTCGAGCATGAGCTTGTCTTTTTCCTGTTTCTGGAGCCTGTACGCCTCCTCGATCTCGGCTTTTTTTGCATTGAGGTCCTGGAGCCGCTTTATCTCCTCCTGGTGCCTCTCATCCATCTCGGCCAGCTCTTTTTGGAACTGTGCCTGGAGATTCCCTGCAAAATCAGTTGCGATTCTAAGCTTCAACGATTCCAGGATCTTTTTCCTGTCCACTTCTTTTTGTGCCAGGTCCTCCGTCTTTTCAAAGCGCTCCTGGTCCAGGGCGATGAGTGCCCGGTTGAACTCCTGCCTCAGCTTGAACACCCTGTCCTGGAGGGCTATCTTTTTCGCCGGGTCTGCCTCTTGCTCGGCCAATTTCTCGGCAAGGCTTATCTCCGCTTTAAATTCCTTTGAAATAAGAGCCCGGCGCTCTTTGAAATACTCCTCTAAGGCGATCTTGTCTCTGAGAGCCGCGCGACGTATGATTTCTGTTGGGCCTCAAGCTTTTTGAGGTCCACCGGCGGTTTGAGCTTTATGCGCTTTTCCTCCTTTTCCTGGGCCTTGCCGAGCTCCTCGGTTTTTTGTTTAACGTTCTCGATGAACCCTGAGACGCCCCTCCAGTATTTGCCCTGCTTGTCGGCCAGCTCGACCATCTTCACGCCAGATTTATTCATTTCTTCCCCGGCGGTCTTCGAGATGTCATTGAACCGATCCGCTACTCCCTGAAGTGTCTTCGAGATCCCCTTCATATGCAGGATCCCGGCAATCTTCGAGTACCCGGTTATGATTATCGCGATCAGCTTGGCCCAGCCCGCTATGACTGCGTTGAGGACAAACTTTATCCCTTCAAAGCCCCTTCGCAGCAGCAATATGACCTCCAGGGCAGCCGCCCCGCCCTTTATGAGAATGTTGATTGCTTTTAAAAAGAACTTGGCCATGTCCTGGGCATACTTGTCGAGCTTGCCCTCTTTCTTGAGCCGGTTGATGAAGTCCAGGAAAGTGGACATCAAGGCTTTCAAATAGTCGAATACCCCCGCCTCCATGACCAGGTTCCGGAACTGGAACCATTTGTCCTGCATCATGGATATCAGGCCTTCCCAGGTTTTTCCCAGTTCGCCCGCAGCTCCTCTAAACTGGGATGCGGGATCCTTCCAAGCGGCCAGCAGGCGCTTTCTCGTCTCCTCTGCCGAATACGAGACCCCTGCTTGAAAACCGAGCATTGCCAAGACCCCGCGTTCCCTGAACATATCGGCAGCCGCAGCGCCGGCGCTGTACATCCTGATCACCTGGCCCGTGGTCTCCTGAAGGGACAGCCCTGTAGCCGCAGCGAGATCCCCGATCAGGGGCATCCACTGCTTTATCTCATCGGTGCCCCCTTTCATGACGCCGGCAAGGTTGGTGGCCGATCCCATGATCTCCTCATACCGGAAAGACACCTTGCCCGCATAATCCGCCATCTCCTGAAAGAGGCGGTTTCCCTCCATGGTCGATCCCAGGAGGACGTTCAGGCGGGTCCGGTATTGCTCTGCTGTGGAGGCGGCCTGGGTGAAGTTCCTGGCTAGCAGGCTCAGACCCAGGCCGGCGAAGGCCGTCTTCAGGTTAAAGACGGCTCTTGGTAGGGATTTAAGGCGGGATTGTAGTTTTTGGAGGCCTCTGTCAACTTTTTGAAGGTTTCTTGTGGCCGCGTCCTTTACCCGGATAATCACGTCTAACGTGTCGCTCTTTGAACCGGCTGGCATGTCTAACGTACTCCTTCCATGCTTTGTTATCCAGTTGTGACATGCGAAAGGCGGTCGCCAGATCCAGCTCTCTTTCCAGGTCTAGTTCGGCGGTCACTTCGAGGCAAATTAAGAAATAGCGGTATCCGTAGTTGAGGACATCGCGGTGTCCTCTTTCGAGGAGGCGGCAAATATGCTTATAAAGTCGCTTTTTAGCGCGCGTATTATCTCTCCCAGGGCCTCCTCGATCCCCAGGGAGCGCGCCACGTCGAAAAAAACGGCGTTGACCTCCCGGAACTTGTCATAGAGCATCTTCAGCTCTGATGGCGCGAAATCTTTCAGCTCTTCCCACTGGAGGCCCTCGATGGACATGGAAAAAAGCTCTTTTGCCTCGGTCAGCATATCGTCGAGCCCGCGGGCATCTTGGGCAGGCTTGGCAAACTTGTTGAATATCGAAAGAACCTGGCTCACAGTCAGCTCTTTTACCGTGACGGTCCTTTTTTGCCCTTCCTCGCCAAGCTCGACGGTTCCCGTCTGGATCATACGGACTCCTTTCGTGTAAGGTTAATGAGTTACGCTGTTGTCGTTGTCGTGGTCGAACTGGATGTCGTTGTCGTGCTGTGGTACTTGACGTCGAAATACGGCGAACTCGGATGGTTCGTCTTGTCGCTCAGGGCTTCTCCGCTGAACGGCAGAATCGAGAATTCGTCCCCGATTACAGAGTGCGCTCCGCCTGGTTTCAGCTTGCACCTCCAAAACTCGAAAGTCTTGTTCGGCCCCTCCTGGTTGTCCTGGACAAACTTGACCGCGTACTCTTTCTTGAGGCCGTCAGTGGTTATTCCGTGGATCAAATAGGGATTGGACGCATCGATTTCGCCCCGGACATACTTTTCCATGTTGGACGCCGCGATCTCGTCCAGGTCAAAGGACAGGGTGTAGGCGGCTTCCAGGGTTGCGGTCTTGTCTTTAGTGCGGACCCCTCCCCGGCTTTCCTTGTGTGTGACGACTTCCTCCGTGACCTCGAACTCGAACCGCGGGCAGTTCCCGACCTCTTCATACTCTCCCGGAGAGCCTCCGGACCACTCCGCGATGTAGAGCTTGCCCCGTCCCAGTTCGTAAAGCTCCGTGTTGTGAGGAGTTAATGGCATCTTAAAGCACCTCCTTGTTATTCAGAGTAAATGACGTATGTGTAGCTGATGTAAAAAATCAGCCCCTTCATGTTTATGGCCTCGACCAGGTCTGAATAAACAGCCCTCTGGTATTCCTGGAGAACCTTGAAACCACCTAGCTGATAGGTCTTCCTGGGAAGCTTCCTGATCAGCAATGTCCGGTCCAGCTTTTCCTCTGATGCAATGATCACCATGCAAGTGAGGGTCTCTTCACATATGGCCCATTTGCCGGAGTTGTCGCGCATGTTGTGGGACCTGCTGAAAGCGGCCCTGGCCTCCGGAAATTTCACAATGACCTGGTCTTCCTCTAGTTCAGGGTAGGCCTTCTGGACCTTCGCCCTGACATGCTCCTCTATTGCATCATCGATCGCGCTCATACTGCGTACCATCCTATGGGATGCCGGTCTCCCTGCGACATCCACTCAGCGACCGCATCCATGGCCCGGTCTTTCCATGCCTCCCTGATAGCCTCCATCTCCTCGGGAGAGTGAAATTGAAAGTCCATTTCACCTATTTCCTTTTGAAGCGTCGTTATGCCCTGGGTGAAAAAGGTGTTGAGGACCGGGAGGGCGTAATACATGGTCAGGCAGGCCTCGGCCTCTATGCACCGGTCTTTCTTGTCCCCCGTGGCCCCTGAGTAATTGCCGATCCACTTGGTCAGAAGCCTCACCGCGGATTTCAGGTGCGGTTCCAGGACCGAATTGTCCAGCTTGGTGCTGTCGGGAAGGTTGCCGATGCGCCGGACATCGTTTAAGGAAGCGAATCCCATAGGTTAAGGCCCCTGTTTCTGGTGTTTGACCATGACTGCGACTATCCGGTCGCAGAGCCCCTTTTCAAACTGGTTCAGGTCTTCCATGACCCTGATCATGTTGCCCTCGATCTCCCGCAGCCTGTTCGCGTGTTCCTCGAATACCCTGTCGCCCTGGCTGAGGCGCTGGTCGATAACGCGGCCTATGGCATCCATTTTCTGGGTCAGGTTCTTAAAGCACTGCTCCTGCATCCCCGCGCAGTGCGCCTTGAGGTCTTCCAAAGTCACAAACCCGTTCTTCGCTTTGGGAAGAGCCGTCCTCTGCTTGATGTAGCTTTTCAAGGCCCACAACCCGATCCCCCCGAGGAACGCCGTCAGAAAGAGCTTGAGCGCTCCGTCAATGATTGACACATAATGGTCCATCGCTTAAACGACTTTGGCATAGACGATGGCTTCGGGCTGCCAGGGGACCGGCAACGGCCTCGACTCTGCCAGGATCCACAGGTTGCTCGGATCCTCCTCTTCCCAGGACTTGGCGAAATACTCGCCCACCACTCTGGCGCCTGCCTTGAGGTCAAGGATCATTCCGTATTCCCGGCTGAATCTTGCCCTAGTGGCTACCAGCGCTATGTAGTTCGGGTTCCAGAAGTTCTGCTCGGTATCGTTGAGGTCGTCGTACTTGCTCCCATAGCGGTAGATGTCGATCCCGTTCAGGTTGCCTATGAAGTTGGACGTTGCCTTCCAGGTCAACTGACCGAGGTTTTCCCTCCTGTTGTCAAGAAGCTTCCTGATATCCTCATGCTTCCTGAGAGCATTAGCCACGTTGGTTCCGATGATCATCAAATCCGGGCCAAAGCCCAGGGCGTTGATGATCAGGTTTGACCACTCATCCAGGTTTTTGATTGGATCAGAGTCAGTGGTATCTGACCATAGATCGGTGCCTGTCAAAGTGATCTTGTGGCTGGACGGCATCTTGTAATCCACCTGGAAGGAGATGTTCTCTCCCTCATAGGACAAAATCCCGGTGAGCGCCTGGCAACACATCCACTCAAGGGTGTTGGCGATGCGGTTGTTCTTGAGATCGTTGAGCTCCTGGGCGACCTTTTTCCTCCGGTAAGCCTGGGCATCTGACCCGCCTGTCGTATAGAACCCGGCTCCAGGTGCCCTAGTGGTCAGGAGCTCATGGGCGGAGAAAGGCTTTTTCAACCTGATCCTGGGAGCCCTGATCGACCTCATCTCACGCCCCATCTTTTCGACCACAATACCGCCCTGAATCGGGGATACAAACGGAGCGATCTTCCGGCCCCCGATAACGACATCAACGTCGATGTACTCGGAGGGCTGGGGATTTGACTCACGAAAAATCAAATCCTTGACCAGGCTCGCCGCCGCCTTGATCTGGTTGATGGCGGAGGTCATGGCTCTCCATTTGAATTCATCAAAGTCTAAAAGTCCCATTGAATAGCACCTCCTTATCTCTTTCCCCAGACAGCGCTTATGCTGTCGTGGTGGTGGTTGACGAGCTGGACGATGTTGTGGTGGATGTCGAGCTCGTGGTTGTGGTTGAAGTTGAAGTCCACGCGGACTCGCTCACGCCTATGTCGTGGCCAAGGATGAAGATCCCGCGGTCATGGCCTTCGAGGATCGCGTCTAGTCTGTCGTCTTTCTGGTGCTTGTCAGCATCCCACTGGATCCCATCGTAATTGAACTGGCCAGAAAAATAGGCGACGCAGTTCTCATCGCCTCCCGACGCATCGCAGTCCTCGGCCAGTATGGCGCGGAAATTCTGAGTTCCGTCACTGGCATTGGGATCCCATTCCTTGTACTTGCCGGTTGCTGTGACCCGGCCAAGAGGGGCGCCCCTTGAGAGGTTCTCTCCGGATGCCAGGACGATGCCTACCTCCGAGCGCGGCATGGGGCCAGCTATCAAGTTATCCTGAGTGTGGACGGTGTCCGTCCTTCCAAAATCTAAGGTCATTAGTTTTCACCTCCTCATCTTAATCGTGGCCTTTGAGGCTTATGCCTCGTTGACCATTTTGGCGATCTCACCTCCGAGCTTTTCGAGGTCAGCATCTTTTTTGATGTCGTCATCATCCTGCCGAGACCCCTTGGTCACTTTTTCGAGCTTCTCCACCCGCTCGGACAGAGGTTTGATGGCCACTTTGACGACTTCGGCCATTTGCTCCTTTGTCAACGGCTTGCCTATCTCATCCACCTTCTTCTGAAGCGGCTCGATAGCTTTGTTGATCAGCTCCTTGGTTTCCTTCTCGTCCATGTCTTCACCTCCTCTTTTGTTCGATTTAAGGCCCAGTTTCTCCAGGGCTTTATATATGGCCGGCATGAGCCCATCGTCCAAATCCAGGCCCAAAACGCCGGCATTGTCTTCAAGCACTGCTTTTGAGACGGTCATTTCATCCCAGGATTTTTCAAACTGGTCTTTGTGGTCCTCGTACCATTTCTTGGCCTCCGCCATTGTCCAGCCATTGGGATTGTTGTCATTCTTGAGTGTGAAGCGGAGCGACTGGGCGACCATGGAGCCGCTCCCGCCCTTCAGCTTTCCGGTTACAAGGAAGATGCCGCCTTTTTTCTCAGATATCTTTATGGTCCGGAACGACTCGGCGATAAAAGCGCTCGTGTCTTTCAGCCTGTGCCTGATCTGGTTCTCAGTGTGCTCCCATATCTTGGAAATGCCCTGGGTGAACTCCCTTTCTCCGACCCCGCCCATTGAAAGGGCGTTGATCTCGCCTTTTTTGACGTCCTGCCACAGCCCTTCATCCTCAACGACAATGCCGACGGCCCAGGATCCCTCCCGCTCGTCCGGAAACAGGGGATCGTTTTTCCTCAATAGCCAGCTCTCGGCAATGAACGCCTTCTCCGGCGTTTCACTGTGCGCCCGGTCGATGTTCAGGAGCCGCAAGTTTTTCATAAAATCGTAGGCGGCCTTCTGGATCTCCTCCGGAGTTGAGAAATCGCCCTGTGCGTCCTCTTCGTTCGGCGCATAGACTATGGAGTAGAACCGGCGGTTCTCCTCATCAACCTTCCGGATCTTGATCTCCCTTGTGAACATTGGAGTTTCATCGCCCGTCTTGATGATGATCGTCCTCTTGTTGGCACCCCTCTTGACGAGGGAAATGAAGGTGATCTTCATGTTTTTCAGAAAATTCGGCATGATCTTTTCCTCTCCCTTCGCTTATTAGGCTTTCCCCAGTATCTTTTCGACGCTCCGGGCGCCGAACAGGAAAACGAACACCGTGCCGATGAGCCAGTAATCGCGCTCATTGAGAACGATCGGCGGGAGCTTGAGCTGCGCGCTCACCTTTGAGTAAAGATAAAGGAGCACCGTTCCATAGAGCGCCACTTGCCTGCCCATCACCTGGATTGCCCTGGCCCATCTGGGCACGTTGGCAGCCCTGATCTCCTCAATGTAGACCTGGCGGGCGCTTTCCGTGTCCTGGAAGAGGAGCCTGTTTTTTTCCATGGCCTGCTTGAGGATCTGCATTTGGAGCGCAGAGGTGAGGTTGTGCTTGAATTTTTCCAGGTCGGCTTGGGTCTGTATTTTGACGTTCTTGTCCGGCCAGATCTTGTTGATGCCGGTCTCTACAAGGTCTAGGACCTCGTCGATGATGGGGATGCCCATTTGAAGTATTCCTCCACTGCCTTGTATTTCCCGTCCTTGTCTCTCCACCACAAGGCCCTCCTGCCAAGGACTGTCCAGGGCCTTCGGTCAACGTGGAGCCCAGGCTCGTTCCAGTAGGGGTAAAACCCTATTCCGCCCCAGGTGTACCTGAGAGCCATGAGAAATTGCTCCACCACGTCCAGTGGCTTAGATGTTCGTGCATCAAGGATCACGATGTCGAACGCGTCGCCGCATCTGTGGCGGCTCTTTTTCGAGTGGCCGGTCAGGGCGAAATCGGCGTTCACCCGGATCCTTATCGGCCTGCGCTCCCCCTCTCTGTCGCGCATGGCATCGAGGAGCAGAAGGGCGTCCCGGTCGAGCATGTCGGGGCGGTCGAACTCGTCCGGGCTGAAGTGCCTGATGTCCCTGAAAAGCTCCCTCAGCTCCATGGCCAAATTATTTCGGCTATCCAGGAGGAAAAACAATAGGGTTTGTGGCATATAGCGCTATATGCCAAAAAAGTTCTGGATACAGGCTGTGTTTGGGGGAAAAATTGGAGAAAAAGCGAGGAGGGCTGAAATGGCAGAGACAGCTAAAAAGCCTTTTGGGGGAGCCAAGGTCATTTATGTCGCCAGGTTTGAGAAAGAATCCAAGCAATCTGAGCCTGAAATGGGCGACGCTGTGGAGAGGCCCATGACCCAGGACAGGGGCGACCTCATCAACTACTATTCCCGAATTACAGACTACAACTCATACCATGCCCGGTGTCTCCGGGTGAAATCGGATTGCACAGTCAACCTCCGGCTCGCCGTGGTGAACGACATGGGCCAGTCGTTCCAGGAGGTCATCTCCAGGGTGTCCCTGGACTTTGAGACGACCGGGAACGGTTATCTCGAAATCGTCCGGGACAGGGCAGGCAGGATCCAGGAGCTCTACCATGCCCCGGCCATCCTCATGAAACGCAGAAAAAGAGGAGAAAAATTTCCCTTCATATACAAGGGCCTCGCTGAGGCGGTGGATTTCTACGCTTACAAGCCTGGAGAAAAGCCGGGCGATCAGGAACATGGTGAGATCCTCCACTTCTGCAACTACACCGACAAGTCCCGCTACTATGGCCTCCCGGACTGGAGGGGGGCTGTGCCCGACATCGAGGTCGACTACTATGCCGTGCTCTACAACCAGAAATTTTTCATAAACTCAGGCGTTCCGGACCTTGCCATCGTGGTCGAGGGCGGCGAGTTCGACGAAGAGACCGAAAAAAAAGTCGTCAATTTTTTCCAGTCGAACTTCAAGGGCCTGAACAACGCCCATCGGACCCTTTACCTCCCTGTCAACGACCAGGACATAAAAGTCAGGTTTGAGAAACTGGCTCTCGACATCAAAGACCGGGACGGATCCTTCGACAAGCTCCGCGCCAGGTGCCGGGACAACATAGTCTCGGCACACGGGGTCCCGCCCAGGCTCGTGGGTATCGTGGTGTCCGGCCAGCTCGGGGGCGGAGGGGAGATCCACGGCCAGCTCAAGGTGTTCCAGGAGGTCACGATCAATCCCAGGCAGACATTGTTCGAGACCAAGCTGCGGCCCGTCCTGAAGGAAATGGGGATCGAGGCGGACTTCAAGTTCCAGGAGCTGGACACAAAGATCCAGGAAAAAGATTCAGAATACTACCCTGCGCTGGTAGGCGCAGGCATCCTGGACGCCAACGAGGCCAGGGAAGACCTGGGTTACGGCGCTCGCCAGGAAGAGCTGGAACCCGGGACTCCTCCAGAGGAGGCTCTCGTCGACACCCTGGAGAAGATTTATAAGGAGCTCTGACAGTGCCGGTAAAAAAAGACAAGGCGCCTCTCATCAAGTGGCTCCGGTTCACCAGGACGAGATATGGAATCACCTGGGAGGAGGTGGAGAAGGCCTTGGGCTGGGACCAGGATTCTATCTCCGGGATCGACCTTTCGTCTTTCACATATCTTGAGCTCACGTCCATCAAGTACAAGCTCATCGAGCTGATCCACGAGAAAAAGGGCGTTGACCTGGGGAGGGTTGATCTGTGACCGCTAAGAAGCTCGATGTCAACGAGGTGGTGCTCAAGATCGGGCACAAGGTTGAGGACCTGGCCACTGACCAGGACAGGATTCCCTTCGGCTCAGGGGACCTCCGCAAGTCCATCCAAACGACCCTGGTAGGGAAAGGCGTGGCCACAGTCGGCTCAAACCTCCCATACGCCCGGGCAGTCCACGACGGCAGGCCGGCGATCACCATCGTCCCGAACGTCAGGAAGAACCCGCCCTATGGGTACCGCCGCCACAAGAACCCGAAGAAAGCGGCCCTGAAGTTTAAGATAGGCGGCCAGACGATATTCCGGAAGAAGGTGAGGCAGAAGGCCAGGAAAGGAAAGCCGTTCTTGAGGGAGGCGGTGGAGGAGTTCCAGAAGCAAGGTTATGGCTGGCTTCTGGAGGATCTTGCCGGGAAATACGGGAAGGAGCTGGTCAAGGACCTCCCAGAAAAAATCCATCTGGACATGGCTTTTTAAGCATAACGATCTAGTTCGCTTGCCGCTATGGAGCATGGCGGAATAACGCTAACGTGAAGCGCTTTTTTGGCGGCAGACAATTTTCTTTCTTAACCTTCTTCATTCAACATTGTAATTGGCGCATACAGTGCTTGTAGGTACTCGCCCCTACACCATCGAAGCGAAAGGCTGAACCTACAACATATCCTTCATTAATTTCTACACTAATCCACTTCCGTTCTAGGCGTTCGGCCACTTCTCCAACCACATTGCTGCCAGCGAAGGGATCTAGTACTATATCCCCTTTTCTCGTTAGAAACTTGATAAAGAATTCTGGGATGGCCTCCACAAAGCGGGCCGGATGAACCGGAAGCCCATGCTCCTTACAAGCCTTGAGGTACTTATCATTACTTCTGGTGTTTGCGGCGATAATCAGATTTGAGGGAATAGCACCCTTCTGCCGTTTGTCCCAGTTTTTGGAAACCACATGCCCGGAGGGCCTTGCCCCCTGATTGTAACCCTTTGCAAATAAATTCTCCATGCTTTTGGTGTACGGCTTCAGGACGCGTCGATTAGAAGCTTTTGGTCTAATTGATTTCGCCAACCACCATATAGGGTTGACCGCATCCTTGACTCTCACCCGTTCTATGGTAACCCACTGGGCAGGTGCAGGCATCTTGGCGGGATTGTACCAATAGAATTCTTGAGCCAGTCGAAAGGGCCCTTGTGGGCTACACAATCTGAGCAGGAGCTCGAAATGATATAGGGTACGAGTTGGCTCACCTTTATTCCATGACCCGCCAATGTCTAAAACGAAACTGCCCTTCGGTTTCAAGACTCGGTAGATCCCTTGGGCATATGGCCAAAACCACTCGCAATACTTCTCAGCAGAAACGTTCCCATAAGATTTTTTCCTTCGCAGGGCAAAAGGCGGAGACGTTATAACAAGGTCAATAGAACTCTTAGGGATAAGCTTTAGTATATCCAAACAATCAGCACAATATGCTTTTCCTAGCTTGGTTTGATATAAAGGTTGGATCATATCTTCCTCTCGTCCCGTCTCTCACTTATAATTTCTATCTCTGTTTGGAATCTCTTCAACAACTCATGGTGTATCTCAAGCAGGTTGTCTAAATCAGTCTCACTGAACACCTGGCCGCCATGTTCAAAGCTTACTGTCTTCTCGCGGACAGCTTTCCGAGCTGAGTCCAAATTCCTGTTAAATTTGTTAATCCGCCCTTCAAGCTCAATTGCCGAGCTCCTAGGCGAGATACCCCAGAAAGAACACGCATCATGAAAAGTGAGTTCGGCGAGCCGCCCGTTTCGAAATTTTTCAGCTGCTTTGGACGAAAATAGCCTCTTGAGCTCCTGTTTTACCTCTCGGAAAAGATCGGCTTTTTCGATTGCGGATACAACTCCCACGCGATCAAGAAGAAGACGGGCGTGCTCTCGCCCGGCGTCGGTCAACTGGTACATTTTCTTGCCGACCTTTATGAGCAGACCTTGTTTTCTGATAGGTTTACTGCCCATAATTTCCGCGAAAACCCTATTTGAATCCGGATGCAATGAACCGTATCCTGCCAAGCCGAAGGCATCTGGAAACCTCTTCCAAGCGGCTACGACGAGGTCTTCTGCAGAAAAAGGTCGTTGGCTAGATTGCTCTAAGTCGTATGCAGCTAAAAGCAGTTTATCGGATACGTTTAATCGATTGTAATTCGGCATTAATTTTATTCTCCGGGTAAGATGCCGTCAGTGATAAATTCGCTAAGAGCAGAGGCAGCAGTTGCCTGGATTTCGGCAACGTGGGAGCCCCATTCAAGTATCCAATCACCAACAGATAATGCTTCCTTTTCGGTTGGGCCATGGGTGAGAGCGATCTGGACCATGATATCTATGTAGCGTTCAAGATGGTACATTCGCCATTCACGAGATTGGACCCCATAGCCACGACTGGAATCCAAATAAAATCTCGCCAAGGGTGCGGAGCTATTGATCCACCAAATGTTTCGCTCAACATCTTGTGGTCTTTGCCACACAGGTGGATCTTCTCGGCTGAAATCCACGGGTTCCCCGGTTTCGGGGTCAAGATCTACACCAGAAACCAAGACTCTTGGATAACCTTGCCCCCGTTGAGGTCCTGCTCCACGAGCCTGACCAGATACAACTTTAATGATAGCCGGCTCTTTCGCCAAGCATCTGTCATCACCAGCGACAACTTCAATTTCTCCGGGGGCAAAACCATAGACTAAGCCCGAAGAGCTCACCCTGGCTACTTTGGCATTGCTTTCAGTCCAAACCAGGTAGACTGCACTCGTCTCTTCACCGGAGGCCAAACGACAAATAGCTTCAAGCTTCTGCCGGCTGCCTGCAGCGATTTGGATCTGGCTTGGTGAGATATGTATTTCCTGAATGCGGACGACTTCGAGCGGCACCTTGTTTGACCGAAGTTCACCATCGATTGTTTCGGCAAATATGGCTGTTTTTCCATATGCAAACGTATTTATGATCATCAGGTCCTCATCAACCATCGCTATGTTGTTATCCTCACTAACCCACATGTATGGTGCAGGACGGATTCGACGCCCCGCCTCATCGAAGAATCTCAATATAGGTCGGAAAGCCACTCCGAGACCTGCCCTTTGGGAGGGCAGGGACAGCTCGAGCCTTGCCGGTTTACCGATTGGCAATGGTGGTTCAGGAAGCCTTCCTCCGCCTTCGCCTGGTCCCCACAGTCCGCGCATCAATTCTCTGAGAAAACGATTCTTCCACCGATCCAAAGCCTCATTCATTTTGCTAAGAGTATTTTTTTCCTCTTGGTCGTACCGGCGTCGATCACGAGCTTCAAATTCTTTGGCATATGCCTGAATCTGTTCTGAAATAAATCGCTCAACTGCCCGAGTGAGAAGGCTGTTTGCCAACCGGGCTCTTTCATTCTGTTTAAACGGCTCCAGGGCTTCAAGATAGCATTCGCCATAAATCCGGTCTCGGTATGGAGATTGAACGTCGAGTTCAGAAACCGGGACATATCCGATGAACCCAGACTGCGCTTTGTAGACAACGTTATGGCGTCCCTTCTTGCTCCACCGCATGCTAACATCCGAAGTGTAAAGTACTAAGGTGCCGGCAGGAAATGAATTATCGTTGGTTGTAGAAACCTGTTCATCAGAAATAGGGTCTTTCAGCGTATCTGGTATGGGAATCTCCTTGGGTTGTTCTGCTCCTTTCATTGGCGTAATTCGAGGAAGAGCAAGCGGTCTGCCTCGGTTAGACAACTCGCCATTGATAAGAACGTATACTTTGCACAGCTCCAAAGTACGTGTCATTTGCGGATGCTCTTGTAGAATCTCAATCAAGTGACGGGTGGGAATTCGATCGCGGAAGCCTTTTGGCCCTACGCCAGTAACAAGCGTAAAACCGTTGGCTTCTTGAATGGCCTGTTTAGCCGCCTCGGGGAGTTCGCTAACAGAGCACCTCAAAGGATCGAGGACTTTCTCCAATTGGACTCGCAGATCACCGACAGGGAAATCCCGCCCACGTTGTCGGTCAGGAATGTAGCCAAATCTGATGGAGCCAGCTACGACGCCATAGCGGTTGCCTTTATCTTCCTTGACTGTCTGGATCAGGGCGTAGTCTTCGAACATTTGTGTCATATAACATTTTCCACCATTACCATGTCCTCCCTGAACAGCAGGGAGTTTTGCTCCCCGTCGAGCTGCCTCAGGATCAGCCCAGATCCTGAAGCTTTGCTCGATCATAGAGCTGGTCATTCCGGAGAAATCTAGGCAAGAAATAGAAGGCTTGAAGTCTTTGCGGCCGTAATCAAAAATCACAATAATGACACGTTTAGCTTCAGGTGCATCCTCCCTAGCGTACGCATCCGCTGAATTCTTCAGCCATTCGGGTAGGCCGCTCTCGTGGGATTGAAAAGCTTTACAGATAAGCCGGATGGCTCCTTCCTCATGAACCTTGACATCATCATCTGGGGTGTAATTAAGCTGAGTCATTGAAGCCTCCTGAAACGCTAGTCTAAGGTTCTGGTGGGCTAATAGCTGAGCAGAACTACGATGGCAAGAGGGACCATTCTATCGTAGCCTATGAATGGAGCGGAAGCTCACTTAGGCCATAAGCGCCGCCGCCATTTTATTATTGACAATGGTGTTCCTCGCACTACGGTCCGACTTAACTCCCGGGCCCCTAGGTTTCATCTATGGAGACTGCGCGAATATTTTTTGGTCTTTTAACTTTATTGCGTTAATTGCAAATAGAGTATGACGGAAGCATAAATCTCAATATAAGAATTACAAAGATAATTTAACATAATGATAACAAGAAAATCAAGCACTATGCAGAAGCTCTGCTTGATAACTCTAGGAAAGCTTTATTGCGTCAGAAATTTTACCGGTATCTTCCGATTTGTTGATAAGCCTCCCTCATCGCCACCCAAACGTTCATGTAGGCGATCTCCCTCACCTCATCTTCACCCGCGCCATAGACCGCATTCTTGAAATTGTCATAACCTATTTCAAGCGCCTCATGGGAGAGGTATGCTGCCCAGGACGATCGCTTGATCACGGCCCGGTACCGGTAATCGGCTTTTTTTGTTTCGAGAACAGTCCCCAGGGGGACCTTTTTGCTCAGGCGCATCAAATCTCTTTTGTCCCGTGAACGCACCATTAGTTCATCCGGCTGGCAATAGCGGTCGTGGACTACCGAGTAGAAGCCGTCTCGCGTGAAGACCCACATTTAATACCCTTTCTTTCCCATTACTCTCTGGCCATGGTGCTCCTATATACGCATGCCTGGAAGCTGCTCAGAGTCACTCATTTTTTCTTTGAGATTTTCTAATTCCACTCTCGACAATTATTTCGTCAAATGGTAGCCATTATCGGTCAGGGCTTTTTTAATCGCATTTAGCTGACCTATACTAGCGCCATGTTTCTCTGCAAAATCAAGGGCTTGACTCCTAACATCTCGAATGGCACCTTTGTCGTGACGAGGTGGAAGAGGCCATTCATCCGCTGCTCCATCTTCAAATTCAACGAACAAGACGCCGTCCCTAACACCGCAAGACATTCTCTTTGTTGCATATCTGTTTCGTCTCCGTCCCCAAATCCGCTTCTTGTCCATATTTTCGGTTATGCCGAATACACGCCGTAATACATCATCAGGAGATTCACCGAATACTCCTCTTTTTGCGATCTCATCCCAAACTGCGTCGGAAATTCTAATTGTCCTCATGGCATTCCTCCTTTTTGATATATTTGCTTGAAATAGTAAATTTCCTATCACAAGATTACCTAGCAGTCAATACCTTTCTTTGAGGAATGCCTATGTCTACCTCCTCCGCTCTGTATCTCCACCCCAGGGCTGATATCAAATGCATGACAGCCATCTTGCGGAAATATTCTGGGTCATCCACCTGGGTCGGAGGGAGAAACAGAAGCCACGCCATGACCTGCTCGATGTCGGCCTCCAGGGCCTCCTCCCATGTCGGATAACCAGGCTGCTCAGGCGGCGGATCCTTGGCGATTCTTTCCTTTATCATATCAAATGTTTCCATATCTCTCTAGCTCTCTCCCTTTTTATCGATACTCCAGATACTTTAACGGAATGTGTTTCCCCGGCCAGCCGAAGCAAATCCACTCCTTTTCACGTAAGAAACGCTGCTTAGGCCAGATATTGTGGGCAACAAATATGTTTTCAATGGGCTGGGACCACTTGATATTGATCCCCCCAGCTCGGGTCCCGAATCCCTTTTTGATTTTGGCTATTTCGTGCCTGGTTGACCAGCCCGAAAGGGAGGTCTCCCTGATTTCAATCATAGCCTCTTCATTTTTCGTATTTGCCCAGACTTGGAGGGCATCGGAACGGTAATCACGGCCCCCACGCCCCCCTATCCCCCTATAGAGCATTACCCGTTTCTTCCCGATCCTGTCGAAATAGGCCTTGGTCAAAGCCCGGATCCTGATATACTCCTCATCTGGGATCCTCTTTGCTTCTCTTTCGAGGTCCGCCCGCGTGAAGGTGGCGTGCGGATTAACATAAGTTCTCAGTTTCTTCGCCTCCAAGAGTTCAGCCTTGTATTTGAGCGCTGTCGGCTTTAAGCCCTGGGTGCTTCCAAGCCATTCACTGAGCCGGCCCATAATATCAGGGCATCGAGCCCTGATTTCATCCCGGCAAATGCGTTCAACTTCCTTGACATCCGCAATCCCTTTGAACTTGGCTAGATAGTTCTGATAATATTTTTGAAATAGGTCATTGTGCTCAGCTTTCTTGAAAACCGCGCCTGCCTCCAGCGCCTCCTCTTTCATGGCAGCGGCTTCGTATTTGATCATCTCCCGGATCCGGTCCAGCATGTGCTCTTTTCTCCGCATTAGGGTCGTGGTCCAGCTTTCAATTCCCATTGGCCTGAACCCCGCCGCCTTAAATGCGTTTTTAGCCTTGGCCTTGGTTAATTTCTTGAGCCAGCTTTCATACTTGGTTCCACTCTGCTCAAGCTCTCTTATAACGACCTGTCTGAAGACCTTTCTGGCTTGCTTCCTCCCTGGGCGCGAAAAACAAAGGACCCGCCCTGGTCGATCACGTAGAATTTACGGCCCTTAAAGACCAGGTTGTCGAAGTCCATGCCGACAACATCCCAGTTCTTGTTGAGCACCGAGCCGAGAAAATGCTTTGTTATTTGTTCCCTTTCGGTTTTCGTAAGTTTGCCTGTGTCGATTTTCCAGAGGATTGAGCGGACCGGCTTGACATCCTCAATCCATTCGCTCACTACAGCGAGCTGTTCTTGTCCGTTCCAGGGAAGCATCTCAAGCCTTGTCTTGGGAACCCCTAAGCCCAGCTTTTCATGAATCTTATTTGCCGCATACTCAAAGCGCGCCTGCTGGGGATCCCGATAGAATTTGGCATAATATTTCTTACCATCTGGCCCGATGACTTGGGCTCCTGGATTGCTGCCGAGCTGAGAATTGGGTATGATCCGCCAGGTCGGCTTTTTAGGGATCCTGATGTCTTTTGCCGGCTTGAAATCGACCGGGAGCGTCATTGTTTTGAGCTTTCCCGAATCGATCGCCTCCGGCTTGGGCATTTCTCCGGGCTTATAAGCCGCCGGGTTCACGTATTTTACTTTTTTCGGCTTTACGGCTGGCGGCTTGTGGAGAATATCCTCTGGCGGGCTCTCAGGTTTCTTCCAGGGCGTCCCGACAGCCCCGAGCTCGTTTTCCTTCAGCGAAACAAGGTGTGAGCCGGGAGCTGCAATAAACTCCACCACGGTCCTGGTCCTGCACCTGGCATGGTAGGGCGGTAGGCCGATCTTCCCTTGTTTCACATGGGAATTGATGTCTGAGTTGGACTTCAGTTTCTTTTCTGCATCTTTGTCGTTCCACCATGGCCAGGTCTCTTTGATGAGCTTCTTGTCCTTTTTCTTGCAGGCATCGAGGTAGTTGTCGACCTGCTTGCGGAGGTCCTTGACGCCAATCACGTGGCCGTGGATTTTCCGGCAAAAAAGTGTGGTTTTATCGTCGAGCCGGGCTTTCACCCGGATTGCCCGGACGCCCGCTCTTTCATACCCTGCGACCCTGCCTATCTCCCGTACCTTGGTCGCTGTGTGGTCGGCCAGGAGGTCCCAGTAGGCATATCCCTTCTTTGTGACTTGTTTTAGGTCGGCCCGGAAGCGCAAGGCCAGGTCACGCCGGCTGAGGCCCCCCTGGAAATACGTATTCAGGCGTTTTCTCAGTCCGGATTGTAAAAAGTCGGTGTAATAAGACCCGATCCAGAACATGGTGTTCTGATTAAGGACTTTGAGGGCGAGCTCATCCTCCAGCCCCCAGGAGAACTTCATCCCTGTCAGCCCGGTGTCCTCAGCACCGGCAATGTAGGAGGCTTTGTCGAGGGTTATAAGCGGCTTGCTGATCGCATCGGCAACGGGCATCCCGAGCGTCTTTTCGAGGTCTTCAAGGACGATCTGAACCTCATCGGGCGTAAGAGGCCATGGGTTGGATTCGATCGTGTTGATTGCCTGGATGATCGCGTCCCTGGAGGCCTTCTTCCATGAGTTCGTGATCAGGTCCTTGTATCTCTTGATGACGGCGTCCAGGCTCAGTTTTGACATGGCCTTGACAAGCACCTGGTCGAAAAGAACGATAGTCGATTCTCTAAGCGGCTGCTTTTTTTCTTGCGCCGGCGAGGAAACGGCCTTTTTTATCGCGGGCTGAGGCATGTTTTCTCTCCTTTCTCAGCTCAAGCACCGGTTCGGTAGTCGTGGTCGTGGAAGACGGTGAGGCCTCGGTCTTGCCCTCCTGGGTCTGTGTCACGGGCGGCTTTCCGTTGACTGTTGCGAACTCCCGGCCTCCGCCCTCCTCTTCGTAGGTGTTGAACACATACAGGCATGATTGGCACTGGCGCACCCTGTGGACCAACACCCCCATGTTTCTGGTTTTTAAAACCCGCGTCTCTCCCCCGCAGTTCTTACAATTCATTCGGCTTTCCTCCTATGAACTTATTATCCGAGCCCCTGAAACGATCCTGGCTCTTTTCTGGTGTAAATATTCAATCGCCTGGCTCGTGCAGTCCGCCTGGTCCGTGAATTCCGAGTTTGGAAAGGCGGTCATCTCATCGAGATAGTCATCGAGCCACGGCGCTTTCTCAGGTAAATAAATGAGCCCCGCCTCGGCTGCCGGTGAGGCGAGCTGGCTGCGAACAATTTTGTCCTGCTCTGAGGAGACCTTGACCGGCTTAATGGGGATCTTTGTCTCCCTCTTAAGGTCCTGGACCACGGAGATCCCGGAGGCCTTGTCCTCGACCAGCACGATGCGGGGCCTGAACCTGTCGTACTTGACCTTGATCCTGCGCTTGAGGTCCGGGTATTCCAGCCTGTCCCGAACTTGGTCGATGAGGTAATACCCGTTTTTTGCGATACCCCAGGTCTGGCCCACCGTGTATGAGTTCTCCTCGCCCTTTTTAAAGCCTGTGTCCCATGACTGAACCAAATACTGGAACGCCGGCCTCTCCCGGTAAAAGTTCCACCAGGAAAGCTTCCAGATATTTCCCTCCATCGGGGCCGGGCGCTGCTGGTAAAGGCCGGCCCACACCTGGGAGCCGACTGCCCGCTTGATCTTGAGGAGGGCGTCCCGGTCGTACCTCTCCGGGCACAGGGCTTCTCCCTCTGCTCTTCCCAGAGGGTCGTCGCCTTCTGCGAGCGCCGGGAGGCGAACCTCGGTCCAGTTGTCCTTGTGATCGTTCAGGAGGTACCCGGCCAGGTCTCGCTCGTGCCAGCGCGTCTGGAGCAGGATTATGGTGGCAGCGGGTTCACAGCGCGTGTAAAGCGTCGAGTTGAACCAGTCGATAATGTTTTCCCGGATTTTCTTGGACTGTGCCTCCGCCCAGTTCTTGTGAGGGTCGTCTATGATGATCAGGTGGCCGCCCCGCCCCGTGATCGGCCCGCCGACCCCGGCAGTGACCATGCCGCCTCCCAGGTCGGTCTCCCACGCGCCGGCGGCCTTTGAGTCCTTGGCGAGGTACGTCCGGATCTCGTCGTTGTACGTGAGCGTGTTTCTGACTTTCCGGCCCCACGAGAGCGAATAGTCAGCCTCGTAAGTCGTGAGGATGACTTTCTCTTGCGGCCAGTTGTGGAGGTACCAGGCGGGCGTCCAGTGGGAAACGAGCTCGCTCTTACCATGCCTGGGAGGCATGGTGACAATGATCCTGCCGCCAATGCCTGTCTTTTTTGCCAGCCATATGGCCCGCGAACGTCCACGGGGAAAGCTCATGGATTATCGCTCTCAGCCTCTTTATCTGCTGGACCTTGGATGCTAAGTTCCTTAATTCCATCAAGCACCTCCAAGACTTTCTGGACTTCAGGGTTGTGGAGCAATACGGCTATCTTGGCGTCGATCTGGGTCTGGTGGCTCAGGAGCGGTTCGCCGTCTTTCCCTGTCAGCTCTTTCCTCTCGATCAGCCCTCTCTTGTGGCCGTAATACTTCGCAGCGAGCCTGATCCCCTCCAGGTCGTTTTCCATGACCCGGTCGAAAATGCTCTTCTCGACATAGTCGAGCATGATCTCCTGGAATCCCTCGACCATCTTCTTGAGGTCAGGGTACCTCTGAACGTAGTCAAAGACGGCCTGGCGCGAGACGCCCAAAAGCTTTCCGGCCTCTGCATAACACCCCTTGGTGAGTTTAAGCGCTTCCCTGTACTGCTTCTTTGTCGGCATTGGTCAAGCCAGTCAAGTGTTTGCTTTTGTTGAACAATGGAAATAACCTGACGTTAAGATTGAGTTTTTCCGCGACCTGCTCCAGGGAGTTCACACAGATCGATATTCCCTTTGCCTTCTCGATTTTTTTGGCAAATTCGGCCTGTTTTCTGCTGTATTTGGGCTTGATTTTGGGGTTTTTGACCTCGATCGAGACGAATTTCCCCCTCAGACAGCAAATGATGTCGTGGACGCCTGAGAGGCCGAAAGGCCCTCCTGAGTAGTGCTTATATGCGAACACCCCTGGGAGACAGTTCAGCATGTCGAGGATCTGCTGAGTCAGCTCCGACTCTTTCTGAGGCGCCCTGGGGTCTTTCTCAGGCCACCTGTGCTTTTTTGCCGCTTTTCCCATCTGAGATACTCCTCAGCGATTTTTCTCCCAGCTCTCTCAGCCTCTTTGGGAGGTTTGGCAATGCCGGCGGTTCTTTTGCGGCCAGGGAGATCTCCCCTCTCCGCGTCAGGGCCTCGAACCGCGATTCAAGGTCGTTCAGCACAAAGCGGAGCTGTGGATAGGGCGTCATCCCGAGCCTGTACCATCCGCCGTAGGATTTGATGATCTCCTTAACGAGCGGGTGGTCCGGCTCTGGCCCGCCGTTGTAGAGCCAATTTTCGATTTGTGCCCTGGCGTCTGAGGCTGTAATCTGCACTCCGCTGGGCAGGTGGGGCCAGATCTCGCCAATCGCCGGAAACCCGCGGTAGGGCCTCAGCTTGATGAGCTTGAAAACGGCTGCCTTGAAATCTTCAATGTCGATGCCTTGGAACGCCTGCCAGTAGAGGTCGATCTTTCTGGGGCTGACGTTGTCATCATCGGTGAAGTTGAGCGCCAGAAGGCACATTAAGTGCGCGAATAACTTGAAATCTCGTTTCTTATGCACATCCAACCTCCTTTTCTTTTTCCTCCAGCCACACCTGCCAGCCTGGTTTTTTCCTGGTGTGGTACCTGCCGTTGGCTATCTTTGCGAAGTTCTTTGGCCTCACGAGCCATTCAAGGTCAGCCATGAAATCGCTTTTCCGGCCCATGAGAAAATCCGACTCCCGGATGAACTTGAAGTACGACTCCCACCATTCAAGCGACTGCCTCTGCTTGTCTTCCTTCCACCTGGCCCGGAGATATCCCTTCTGGGTCTCGTTCCAGATGCGCACCTCCGGGAGTTCCGGCAGGACTTTGTGGTATAGGTCGATGATGGATTTATGTGGACACGGGGGCGCTCCGTTGCCCCCATGGATGACGATTTTATCTTCCGGCTTATGCCTGGGGGATTCGGCTTTTTCTTCGGCCAAAAGTTCGGCCTCTGGATCAGCGGGCCGGATTTCAGGACTCTCCGGACAAGTACCCCCGTTAGGGGGTGCTAAATATATATCCTGTTCCTGCTCCTGCTCCTGTTTTGGCAAACCCTTTTGAAAGGGTTTAGCAAAGGCTTTATGAAAGGCTTTATTAAAGAGTTTATCTAATTCTTCATGAAAGGCTGTTTGAAACGGCTCTGAGTAGCCTTTAAGGAACTCTTTAATATGCTCAATTAACTGGGTTTTTAGGTCGCACTCGGGAAGTTTCTTGAGGGCTTTTGCCCAGGCCTTAACCACGTTCGGGTTTTCCGGCCCGTTGTAGTAAAGGAAGTTTGGGAAGACTATAAAAGAGGCCTCCTCGTCCATTAGTATCATCCCTTTCTGAAAGCCTTCCTCAAAGGCTTTCCGGAACCTTTCCAGCTCCCACTTCTTCTCTGCCGCGAGGCCGGGCAGCGTAGCCCTCATCGCGCCGACTGAAGTCATCTGGGGATGCGTCAGGACAAATAAAAAGACAAGTTGGCCGTCGTCAGACAAGTTCCTGAACTTCTCGTCATTCCATATCTGCGGATCGACTTTTCTGTATCCCATATCGGCCTCCTTTAGGATAAGTATCCCCATTTCTTTAATGCGGGGATCTTCTCCTTAATTATTTCCAGCGGCAGGTCGGTCAGTTCTGACATCACCTTCTCATGACAAACTTCGATTCTTCTGGCTCCATTTTTCACCTCCTGACCACAAAAAAACCGGGGTACCATTTCGGGTACTGAGCCTTGGAAAATGGTTCTAATTCACGCTCTCAGTACCCGAAATGGTACCCCGGTTGATGCGCTACAAAGCCTAACTTATTGGAAGAATTGTCGGAAGGGAAAGGTTTGAAAATAACGACTTGTGCCTTTCACGCCGGCAACACCGGTTCAAATCCGGTTGGGGACGCCAAATGATTTCAATAAGTTAGACCAATTCCTCATTTTTGCTGCCCTTGTTTCGGGTACCGCTTTCGGGTACTGAGCGCTTAGAAAGCAGCTCAAAAGTCTCTTTCAGGTCCTCGTTCAGGAGCCTGATGTACCTCTCCGTTGTGGAGATGTTCTTGTGTCTCAGGATGCGCTGTATCCTCTTAGCGCTGACCTTGTGCTCGTCGGCCAGGACGGATGCCACATACCGCCGCATAGCGTGAAACCCGAACGGCTTGACCCCTGCCCTCCTGCACAAGGCCTTGATCCACCTGCTGGCCCTCTGCTCGCCCGTGCCGTTCCTCCCGTTCCTGTCGAGACACCAGTAATCGGGGAACATATATGGGCTCGTCTTGTCCCTGCGGTGCTCCCACAGCCAGCGCAGGGACTCGTGCAGCTCCTCGCTCATGGTGAACCACTCGTACTCCATGGACCCGTCCCTGGTCTTCCTGGTGCCGAGGCGGTACATCCTCCGGGAGAAGTTGATGTCCTCTATCCAGGTCCAGCGCAGGACCTCGGAGCGCCTGGCGCCAGTGAGGAGGTAGCAGTCAAGGAAGGCCTTCTCTTCCCTTGTCGCGGCAGCCAGGACCTTGAGGATGTCCTGGGTGGGGGGCACGTACTGGGCAGAGCGCTCGTGCGCCCGCCTTTTGATCTTTGCCACCGGGTTTGACTCAAGCCCCAGGATCTCCATGCCCCAGTTCCACATGGCCAGCAGGTTCTTGCGGTCCTTATTGAAGGCGTTGTTCGACCTCTCCTCTGCCCGGCGGCTCAGGTATGAGAGCACTATCTCCGGGGTGATCTCCTCGACCAGGATGTCAGGTCCCCAGGCCATGATGATGCGCCGCGTTAGGCTCCTCTTCTCATCATAGGTCTTTGGCCGGAACTGGAGCGCATAGTCCAGGTACTTAGTACAGAAGGTCGTCAAGTCCATGCCTCCTTGCACCCGCAGCTCTTTCAGCCTCTTCTTCCGGGTCTCGGTTTCCCACTTTACGGCGTCCCTTTTTAAGGCAAACAACCTCTGCTCCACCCTGACCCCACCTATCTTGACGACGCCGCGCCATCTCCTGGCCTCTTTGTATGGCATCGCTCAGTCCCTCCTCCGTGAAAATCCAGGTCCCGCCAATGCGGGCCGCGCCGAGGTCGGCAGCGTGATTATAGACCCACTTGAGGGACTTGTTAAGCCTGGAGGCTATCTCTTTCGGGCTCATAGTCCCCGTTTAAGTATACGTTCGGGTCGAAGTTGGCCTCGTGGAGCACCTTGGCGATCGTCAGACGGAGCCTTTCGTTCAGCTTCTTTTTCCACAGGGGAGAGAGCTTGTCGATCATGGTTTTCGTGCTGTCAGGGATCCTCATGGTGTAAAGCGAGCTCAGCTTTGAGGTCTCGACTGATTCGGTGTCCTCTTTGTAGATTTCAAGCATGGTGCCTCCAGGGGTCGAATTCGAGCGCTCCGGCGACGCTTCGCCTGATTCTATCGGAGTTCCGTTTCCCATCGATCACCCTTTTAACGTAAGATCTGTCAACGCCCGCACGCCGGGCTATGTCGGACATGGTGATCCCCATGTCCCTCAGAAAGAACGCGACGGTCTCGGAGAAACCGTAGCCCTCTTTTATCAGCAGGTCGAAGATGTGCTCTTTTTTTGTTGTCACTTTGTTGACTCTGTGTTATCAGAAAATTTATGAAGTCAGTCCGGCACCATGAAGCTTACTGTCCCAAAACCGGTTGGGACGTGACCCTTAAGATCGAAATCAGCCAGCACCCATCAGGTGAAAAGGAAATCATCTCGATGGTTGGGTGCTCCAAGGAACGAGATTGCGATATCTCGACGGAAACAAAATCTGGATCGTATACCCTCAACTGGGATCTCTGCCCGATATTTAACGGTATTCAAGGGCAATAATGAGGTTACGGCTCTTTCGGCACAAACCCCCACTCCGCTGGGCGCAGTGAAGCAGCCCGGAGGCTTATTCATCTTCGGCTATTTTGCCATAAAATCCCTTATTTATTGAATTATTGGATTCCGATGACCTTCTCATTCCATGGTATTCATTTGAACGTAAGAGAAAAGTAATGAGTTTTCTTAAAGGTGAACTTATACGGCCCGTGCTTCGGATATACCGCAAGTGTCGCTGGCTAATGCCCAGAGCTTTTGCTACTTCGGCATATGTGCCCAAGGACTCTTTTAAACGGTCAATCTCGTTCATAAAAATTATCATATAGGAGAAATTCTCCTCTGTCAAGCGGAAAAAATGTGGAATTGTAGATCTTTTCGAGAAATATTACGTCGATTGTTTCTGGATGAAATACAAAGGCTTGCAGATGAAAAACGTTTGTCAAAAACTGGGGTAGCTAGATTGATTTTCGAGAAAAAAGATGGCGATCGTATTTTGAGGGCATTGGAAGCTGGAGACCGTAAAGTCTCGATTGAGGACCTTTGTAAGCTCGCCAATTTCATAGGTGAGCATCCATCCTATATTCTGGCCAAAGCCGAGCTTATCTACAAGACATCCAACGATATAAGAAATCCCACTCCTCCCATCGTGAAAAGATCATATTCATAAACTAAAATAAAAAGCGAATATTAGAGGAGAAAATCTCCTATTTTTTTGTTGACAAATAGGAGATTTTCTCCTATAATGTTATCCAATCATATCCGATCACTCAAGGAAAAAAGGGAGAAGTGCCTGAATTTTATTCAAAAATCAAACAAATCCAATTCATTGGCTGGCAGACGGGAATCAACGGTGAGCCGCTTTTTCGCCTGTTCAACGTGATCGGCGGCCCATATCACGGATCCACTGTCTCGGACAAGACCCTGGAGTCCTGGGGCGTCGAGATCCCGGAAGTCGCCGGAAAGGGGGTGATACGATCTGTTAGTATTTGCGGGCCGGAAGGAGGCCCGGCGGCTAAGGACAAGCTTGTGTCGGCAAGCTGAAAGCGGGCGTTAACCCGCCGAGGCCCTGGGGCTTGGGAAATATCGCCATTGAACGACCGCGCTGCGCAGAAAGCGGCATTTGGAGCCAGGGGCGAGGGTCTCGGCAAACCACTAGCTTTTTCCTCCCTCCTGGGGGCATGGCTGATCAGCCTTGGGCTTGTAAATGTGCCTGTCCCCGGGAGATTAGAGGCAAAAAGGAGCACCGAAATGAACACGGACGTAATTAGAGTTAAGGGTGAATGGAATTCAAGGCGCGTATGGGTTAACGGCGAAGAGTTATACCCCGGCCCAAGCCTTGAAGTTTGCAACCATAGCCCTGACGGATTTAATTGGGGATATGGGAAATCTGCATGAAGTTCCTTCCGGTCGAGAAGGTGTGGCCCATCTATCAGGACTATAAGTGGAAGCACATTGCCACATTACCGCAATCTGATTTCGACGTTGAAATCCCTAATCCAGCAAAAGTGAGGTTAAGCAGTGACCAAGAACTACATGATAATCGATAAGGCAACAGGGCTTTACTTTGTCGGCAACGCAGGCCAGGGCAAATTCGAGTTCGGCCCCAGGCACAAGGCCAGGCGCTTTCCAAGCGCTAATTTCGCGGCCTATGTGGTGAAGCACCTGAGCCAGAGCGCCGAGGGCTCGTTTGAAATAACCACGCCCGGGGCCGCCGACCAAAGAACGACCAGGAGAAGCAAGGGATGAAAAAAACGTATCAGATAGCTTATTCAAAGACAGTCCGGCGCTGGACCGCGATGCAGGTTGACGAGAATAATTTTCCAAAGATCCTGTGCATCGGGAAAACGCCCGCAGAGTGCTTTGAAAAGCTCGATAAGGCGGACGGGTTGGACAAAAAGGCGATTTTCGCAATCGAAATTGAACAATGGCCTTTCTGAGAAAGGCTTTTAATCGGAGATTGATCAAATGAAATTCAATGAAGAGATCATTCAAAGGATCGGAGAAAACGTCATCAGTCTCTTATCCGCGTACATAAATGAGCTGGATGAAGCTTATCTCAACTGCAATGAGAAGAAATTTTCAATCGGCCTAGGGACGAAGATCGAAGAAGCTGACAATGGTCGAGCCAAGATCGAGACTTCTATCAGCTTCGTCAAGGATAGGATCAATGCTAAGGTCACCGATTATGTTGATATCGATCAACAATCATTCAATTTTAAAAAGGAGGTCAATGTATGACGACTGCAATAGCGAAAAAAAGCTCTGTGAGCGACATCATGGAGAAGCCGGTGACGATCAAGACGGATGCCGGCGACATCACGATCACCGTGAACCAGGTAAAAAGGTTCGTGGCCAGGGGGAACAAGGACATCAACCCCTGGGTGGGGGACGCCTTCCTGGTCAAGTTCGGAGAGGACTGCCAGATGGTGATCTCCAAGTACGCCTGGATGAAGAGGGCGGAGAGGGCCGGCGAACGCTATGAGGGTTTCAAGGCGGGCGTGATCCTGCTGCCCAAGAACTGGCAGGACAAATACAAAGAGACCGGCGAGCTCCCTAATCCGATATACCAGGAAGGGTCGATCACTTTCGGCCAAGACCTCGTCGGCGGCTGGGCAGAGGTGTATGTCAAGGGCAAGAAGTATCCCGTCAGGGCTGAGGTCGACTTCAAAGAGTACGTGGGGAGAAAAAAGACGGGAGAGATATCCCGCATGTGGGACACGAAGCCCGCGACCATGATCCGGAAATGCGCCCTGGTGGCAGCCCAGAGGGAGGCGTTCCCGGACATATTCGGGAACCTTTACACCCAGGAGGAGATCCCGGAGGCCTCCGATGTCGAGTCCACTTCCCTGGACGGTGAGGTGCTGGACATCGACAGGGAGACGGGCGAGGTCCTGGAAGGCAAGGAAAAGGAAGCGGAAAACAAAGGGCCGAAAAAGCGCCTCCGCAGGAACGTGATCCAGTTCAACGGCGAGAACATAAAGACCTGCGGCATCGACGGCATTCACCTGACCGCCATCAAAAACGCTGAGGCGAGGGGCTATGTGAAGGTCGTAGATGAATACCTCAAGTCGGTTGGCGCGAACGACCTCACCTTCCTCCGCAAGGAAGAGGGAAAGGAGCTGGTCGAGATCCTCTCAAAAGCAATAGCCGAAGAGCCGCCGGCAGTTGATGAGACTGAGCAGACAACCGAAGAACCAAGCCAGGAAAAGGCTGAGGAGGTTTCTTCTGGAGACGAGGAGACCGCCGAGGCAGACAAGGAACCTCCCTGGGAGTGGGAAAAAGAATCAAATGCCAGGGTGCCCTGCCCTCTGCGTGGTGGAATCGAGGTTGATTATGCCTTCTGCGAGCAGCACTGTCCCAAATATGCAGATTCCACTTGCGAGCATTTTTTCGAGCAGTAGAAAGGGGGAAAACATGCCTTTGAACCTAGCATACAGCTTCTCGCGGATACAGGCCTTCGCGTGTCCGTTCCGCTTCCATAAGCTCTATATCGAGAAGGCCCATGAGCCGCCCTCCGCCATCGCAGTGGTCGGCCAGGTCTCGCACGCAATCATGAAGGAATACTTGGCTTGGCTCTATGAGAACCACCGCATGTTTAGCTTGAAAGTCCTTGATCAGTGCGCGGCCAGGGCTTTCTCAGAGATGGACAGGCGCGACAAATGGCCTCCCGGCTTTACCGAAGAGGACAAGCAGGAGGTCATGCGTGCTGTGGACGACCTGGTAGCGGGCATCCAAGATGCAGAATTTAGTATCGACCCCAACGTCAGGGCATACTGGACGGAGCAAAAGCTCGCATTCGACCGGCACTGGAACCTTCTCCCGGACGATGCCTGGTTCGAGAAGAACGTGTATTTCAGGGCGGTGATTGACTGGGCCTGGGTGCCCCAGGATGAAAACACGCTGGTCATAGTGGATCACAAGTCTGGCTGGGGAGACCCTGACCCGCACCAGCTTCCCTATTACGCCTGGGCCGGATATGCGGGCCTGGGAAAGGAACACGGCATCAACCGCGTCTCGGTTAAACTGAACTTCCTGGCCAAGGGCGCGAAGATCGAAGAAGGAGGATTTTATAGCCCGGAAGACTTACTCAAAGTGGGCGAAGACATCGACGCCACCATCGAGGAGATCGAGTTCAACGAAGACTGGGATCCCAAACCGGGTGCTCAGTGCTCTTACTGCGGGTTCACTGCTGAATGCCCCGCAATCAACTCCTCCTGGATCCAGTTGGCAGCCAGCAAGGCGGCCCCGGCACAGTCATTCACCATAGATTCACCCCAGAAGGCCGAGAAGGGCCTGGAACTCCTGGTCCTGGTGCAGGCGCGGCTCAAAGAGCTGGAGAAGGCCCTCAATGCCTGGGTCGTGGAACACGGCCCGATAAAGGCGGCAGGGAAGGTGATGGAGCAGAGGGAGGTAGAGAAATGGCTCCTCACCGACCCCTACGGCTTCCAGCGGGCGCTCATGGACTACGGGATACACCCCTCGGACATCCTCGCATCGACCGGGATCTCGAAGAGCGCGCTTTACAACCTCCTCAAGAAGCACAAGGCCCAGAGGCACTATGGCGAACTCGTTGAAGCATATGGGGCGATCAACAGGGAAACAAGAAAACCGGGCGTTTACAATGCGCCTGCGGAAGATCAATAGAGCGTTATGAGGCGAGTAAGAAGTTAGTGGACTCCGGTGCAGGGCAGGCCGGCAGGGTTATATGTTGATCCAGAGTTAGATAAAGAAAGGGAACGCAAAAGGCTTTGGCCTGCTGCCGGATATTTTGTTCTTGGAATTTTGATTGGCTTTCTAGTCTTTGCGGCTGGGTATTTCATGGGAGCCATATCTGCCAGTTTCCAATAAGGGGCGGGTTCCTTATGAAATTACACCAAGACTATTTTGAACCCGAAGAAAACGGCCTTGCCAGGCACAACGACGATAAGCCGGCAGACCCCGACTATTTCGGGCGCCTACAGGAAGAATACATCCAGGGCCGCTGGGCAGAGCTGTGGAAGGCCTTAGATGATGATTGTCACAACGTTGACAAATTTAGTTAAATGTAATATAAATTGATAGGAGAATAATCGAAATGACTAAGCAAAAATTGAGAGACGAACCCGTCATGACCATCGACCTCACCGACGAGCTCAACGACGACTGGATCAGGGCAGCCCGGCTTCAGAGGGCCGCCGAGAAGGGAGATAAGAAAGCGGCGGAAGAGCTGAAGCGCATGGAGGGGGAGAAGCTCGTCCCAGTCGATAGCCTGCCGGAGTAAGGAGGCAAAAATGAACTACGTAGGAAGGCCCGCCTGGCGTAACCAATGGCTTGCCATTTTAATCGCAATCCTGCTTTTCCTCGCTTTCATCAGCACTCTGGTCGGAGTTTCAAATACAGAAACTCCTGACAGCGTGTCTCTTCAATGGATACTCTTGATAATCTTTATCCTGGCAATACTGGTTATTTTGTACCGGAGATATTCATGGAAATTCACCATCGCTTCAGATACCATCGAAAGCCGCCACGGCATCATTGCCCGCAACATTAAGTCAGTGCGGATCAAGGACCTGCGGAATGTGAACCTGAAACAGTCAATATTCCAAAGGATATTCGGCGTTGGCAACCTGGAGTTCAGTAGCGCCGGAGGCAGCGGCATCGAGGTCACCTTTCATGGCATAACCAATCCTATGTCAGTCAAGAACCAGGTCCAAACATTGCAGGACAAGGCATAACCATTAGTTGAACATCACGTAAACTGTCCTTTAGAGAATTGGAGGAGGAAAAATGACAAGGTTGCCTTACGTTTTAATTTTCGCACTCATCTTAAGTTCCTGCTCTGTCTACATGGCGGGAAAGAAAGAAGGAGTATGCATTGAAGAGGTTACTCAGTGTAAGACAAAGGCATGTTTAAGTTCCAAGGGGGCAGAACCTATTGACTCCAAAAGGGATGAAAATGGTGTATTGATCGAGACTTACAAATTCAGAAAAGCGACAGGTTCCACAGCTAGAGCCGCTATGCATGGCATACTTGATGTGGTTACTTTAGGGATCTGGGAAGTGGCTGGCACACCAATTGAAGGTTCCAAAGGGAAAAAACAATTCATTGTGGTAAAAGTCACCTACGAAAAAGACGACGAGACAATAAAAAGTATTGAATTGGTTCAGTGATAGCAGCCTAATAACAGTTTGAACGCTGAATGCCTTTTCCGCTGCGCGCCTTTGCCATCTGCGCATCAACAGCATTAAGCAAATGCTAGGAAATGAATCAGGACATTAAAGTACAATTTCACAGGATGATGATGGTGATCTACGAAAGGACAAAGTCCGAGTGTAATTATAATGCCACAAGATTCTTGGAAATGGTCAATAGATATGGAGGACTGGAAGCGGCAAAAGCACTGCTTCATTCTCCTGGGTCGCAAGAAGGCCTCATAGCACTATGGCATTGTGGAAGGCTAGATATTTCGATGGAAGCGACGATATTAAAAAGCCCCTGGAACAATTTATTCACAGAAGAAGAATTAGAGATTGCGAAGAAGAGACTTCATGAATTAGGATATAATTCACAAGCATAAATGAAACAAGCTTCTAAGCATTTAGCTCCAAGATTGAATCACTAACAAATCTATGAATACTAAAAACATAGATTATGGGTATGACATAGCGATTTCATTTCTTTCACAGGATGAAGAAACAGCTTCGTATCTCTATGACCGGCTTAGTCCACATTTCGATGTATTCATCTATTCGAAAAAGCAAGAAGATCTTGCTGGAACCGATGGAACTGAATCTTTTCGGAAGGCATTCCGTGAAGATTCAAGGTTGGTAGTTGTGTTATATCGAGATGGTTGGGGGGAAACTCCTTGGACCAGGATAGAAGAAGGAGCTATTAAAGATCGTTTCCTAAAAGAAGGTTGGGATTGGCTTTTATTTGTAATGATGGACAATAAGAGCAAAGCTCCACCATGGTTGCCTGAAACAAGAATTAGGTTGAGCCTCGAAGATTATGGTATTGAACAGGCAATTGGCGCCATAAAGACAAGAGCTCAAGGGCTTGGAAGTCAATATCGCAAAGAAGATGCGGTTCATAGGGCAAAAAGATTAGAAAGGGAAATCAGGGAACGAGAAAAAAGAAATCGGCTCTTGGCATCAATCGAAGGCGTTGGTGCCGCTAAAAAGGAAGCAAAAGCGATCTACTCTGAAATAACTCGACTTGTTAATGATATTAATGAAAGCTCACCGAGACTAAAAATAATGGTAGGATCAAATGATGAATCCATTGGTCTAACAAATGGTCGCGTGAGCCTTACGGCTTTTTTCCGACCACCTTATAGAAATAGCCTTAACTATGCGCAGCTCGTAATACAAGAAATGAATGGTCAGGTTCGTCTGCCTCAAGAAAGAGACCGTTTTCCTTTCGCTGAACCTAAAGAGCTTAATAGGTTTATGTTTGAGCCTGATGTTAAACCTGATGGAACATGGGGTTGGCGTCTGAAATCGGATCCAAAACGCTTTTTCACATCGGGCGAAGTTGCTGATTATTGTCTTAAGCTCTTCCTAAACCTTATCAACCGTGCAGATAAAGGGGAAATTAAACCTCCTGATCCTTTTTAGTAAGAAGCAGATTATTTAGTGCGTCACATGGTATTTGATTAACAACAGCTCGACCTGAATTTTTGAACTATCTCCGTATTCTCCAGCCACCCCTCCAGGATGCACTTCTCCACCCAGGTCTGTATCGACATTTTCTGCGTCCTCCGGATCTTCTCCCTATGTCCTGTGCATGACTCTAGCACCTCGGCCCTGATCCTGCCGAGCACTCCCCCTCCCCGCCTATCATGTAGTTGGCGACGGCCCGGTTCCTGGTGTAGTCCGTCCAGTTCCAGTAATACTCCCGGGGATCCCCGTGGTGATAAAGCGTACCGAAGGGATAAATATTGACGGTACGGCCCTGGGTAGCGAGGACAAAGTTCAAGAAGTTCTCCCCGCCGCCATAGATCCCCAGGCGCTCCGGCCACCCTCCGCCCAGGCCCTCCATTATTGACCTGTGCATCATGACCCCGCAGGCCGACATGCAGGGGACGCGGAAGGGCTCGTCCACCTTGCGGAGGGGCGTAAACTTGTAGTGGACCGTGCCGTCGTCCTCGATGAAGAGCTTGTAAATGAGGCGCCGGCTTTCAAGGATCTTGTAGGTCAGGGGCAGCGCAATAGTGCCGTTAAGTTCCTGCCAGTGCTTCTCATAGTAAAGGAACATCTGGGAGATGGAGTCCCGGCTGGGCATGACGTGGGCGTCAACAAAATAGAAAAACTCGCCTGTCGCCTCGCAGATCCCCGCGTTCTTCGCGTTCCAGTGAGAGAGCTTTTCATCATACTTGACGTACTTCAGCCAGGGCGAGCAGGCCCTCTGGGATCCCTCGACGACCTCCCCTCCTCTGTCCGGGTACTGCTTTGATTCGACATGCTCCAGCTCTTCCCCATTCCGCCTGACCTTGACGGTCTTTTTCTGGTTGTGCAGCTCGGCGCAGTAGTTGTCCACCGCGATGATCTCGAAGTCCACCTTGCCCATCAGCTCCTCAGCGATCGCCCGGATGGTGAAGATCACCTGGGGATACTCGTTCGCAAAAGGCATGATCACAGACAGCTTCGCCATTACGCCACCTCCTCCCACTGGGTGAACCAGGCCTTGTTCGCTTTCTTCCTATAGCCGTGCGATATCATCCATTCCCTGCCGATGTCTCTGACCGAAGGCGGCTGGTTCTGCCCCCCGTAGACGCCGTAGCGCCACTTAAGGACCTCCCTGATCAGCTTCTCGTTCCCGTTGTGGAACTGCTTCTCAGGGTTGAGGTTGGCATCAACCCACTGTGCGCATTTCCGGACGTTCCTGGGGCATTCAAAGAAGCCCGATTTGTTGACCTGAACCCAGAGGAAATAAAACTTCCAGTTCTTCATGGCCCACTGCTTGGTGGGCTTCCAGTTGAGCCTCAAGGATGCCAGGTCAGGGGTTTCAAACATGACCTCCATCATGTCGAGGAGGCTCAGCGGGCGGATAAGCTCCCAGTCGTCCTCCAGCCAGAAGCAGAGGTCCGCCTCGGCCTGTGACCACACCCACTTGAAGGCCTTGCCGAAATGGGGAACCTCCGGTAGGTTGACCGACTTGACCCGGAAGTATTCCCCTATTACGTCCAGGACATCCTTTGTCGTCCCAGGCCCGACAGGGTCTATATTGACGATTACCTTCGTCGGGATGTTTCGGAAAAGGTTAGCCTTAAAGGACCTCAAGGTTCTTTCGATGATCTCCGGGCGCTTTGTCGCGGTCATGAGGATCTCAATCATAGGCTCTCCTTTCAAAATACAGGCTGTTCTCATAGTATGCCTTGATCCCTTTTTTCTTAGCCCAGGGCGAAAGATGAATCCTGAATTGCCCCTCAATCCTGGGCTTCCTGAAAAACCCGTGTGGCCAGAACATCTCGGTCCAATATCCGGGCGGCTGGCAGTTGACGTGATGGTGCCCTCCCTGCCCCGGAGGCGCTGCGGACATCAGGATGCGGTCTGAGAGGCCGGCCAGGTTTAAAACGAACTGCTCTGCATATTCAGGCTCGATGTGCTCTGCCACCTCGAACGATATGGCAAGGTCGTACCGTCTCGAAGGCCCCGGCAGGGGTTTACGCAGGTCGTAGAAAAACACTCTGCCGATGGGGCACTCAAGATATGGGATAACCGCCCTGGATCCCTCTATGCCATAGGCGTCAATCGACATGGTCATGAACTGAAGCACCAGGTCGCCAGTCGCACAGCCCGCATCGATCACCGAGGCCGGCTCAAATACGTCTTTTATGGCGCCGCATACAATGGGCGCACGCCAGTTCAGGCGGTGCCTGCCCTTAAAGAACCTCTTGCCATATATATCTTCAAGCGGCCTCATTGCTCCTCCAGTGCAAGTGCCCCGCCTCGACCTTCCTCATGATGGAAAGCCCGGCCCAAGGCCCGGGCAGGGTAACTATCTCGAATCCGTATTCTGCGCCGTGCTTGTGGAAATACTCGGCTGCCTCCCACGCATTGTGGCAATACCCCGGCACTGCCAGTTCTGGAATAACGGGGTATGTGTCATGGAGGAAGATCAGCCCTGTTTGGTCCCTGACATGCCTGCCTATTTGAAGAACGTCATTACAGGAAGTCTATGGGAGGACCTTTGTATTTTTTTGCGAAGTCGTCCGAAGTCATCCGGTATTTCTTTATCTTCCGGCCCGGCAAAGGTTTTTCTATGCAATCCAGGGGCATTATGTCCACGGCAATGGCAAGGCTTACCAGGGGGGTTATTGTGTTGAAGGTATATCCGCGCTTGACCCCGACCTCGCAATACACGCTCGGCTGGAGCAATTGTATCAGCTCGATCAAGAGATCCCTAAACTCCATCTGCCTGAACTTCCTGGGCCTCACCTCTTGGCCTCCTTCTTGGATCCCGGGAAATACCCCCTCAAGGCCCTGGAGCATACCTCTTTCTCTTTCTCCTTAATTCTGCGGTATCCATCGATTTTTCTGACGGATGCTCCGACCTCATGCCATATGACGTTCCCTGTATCCTTGTACCAGAGCATGTTGAACTTCCGGTATGTGAACCACCAGAACCAGTTGTCACCAAAGAAATACCTGCACCCTTCCGGGATCGGCGGGATCTGGTCGAGGAGCGCCTTTCGCATGGTAAATGCCCAGCCCTCTTTCCTCTTCATCCGGTGAATGCCGGGTTCCGGGATTTCGCTGTTCTCGGGCGTCAGCGTATGAGGGCAGACCGCGCCCGCATCTGCATATCGCTCAAAGACACAGGCGACCCACTCAAAAAAACCAGGCCCAAGGATCACGTCGTCATTGAGGATGCTCACAAAATTGACGTCCCCGGACAGCCTGATCCCTATTTCCCATGAAGGGTTGACAGGGAGGGGTTCACTGGGCTTCAGCATTAGGACGTTGGAAAAAGACGCCTTCATTTCCAGCCTCTTATGGCCGCGCGTGTTGTCGATGACGATTACCTTTTCAGGCCCGTAAAGATTGTCATCAATGGAGGCGAAAAGCCGGTTTGCCATTTTTCTGTTGACGACCGGGACAACGGCGGAAAACGTGGGTTTCTTCATAGTCCGAGCTCCTTAGCCAGCTTTTTTCGGTCCGCCCTTGGGTGGCCCTTGAAAAAGGAAAAAAGCCTGGCCATCCGCGGCAAAATCGCTGTTATCATGCCGGCGCACTGTTCCCTGTATTTGCTGACTTTGCTGCGCAGATCGGGCGTGTAATTGTCCAGCATTTTGCGCATCTCCTTGGCCACTATTATCGGGTTTTCGGGATTGCTTGAAATCAGCGCATATCTCATATTTCCGGTCAGCCATGGCGCATGATATTGAGGGTACCCGATTAGCAGTGGGCACCCGCAGGCCATCGCTTCTATAGGTCCGCGGTCTCCCTGGCCGTGGGTTCCCAGGCCGACAAATATTTTTGATGAGTTCATAACGACCGCGAGGTCTTCCCTGGGCAGCTCACCCGTGACATCAACGGGAAGGTTGTGAAAATGAATCTTGTCGCGGATCCTGTTCGTCTCGACGCCCCTTGAAAACGGCCCAGGGAGGACAGCCCTGAGCGGCTCCTTGTAGAGCTCTTTATATGTGGCCAGGGCATCTATGACCCGCCACTGCCCTTTCCTGTCGTGAACCCGGCTTGCGCCGATCATGACGTCCCACCTCTCAGGCATCGGGTTCAGGTAAAATATCTCATCGTTGACCGGCTTCCTGAAATCCAGGTGGACCCTGCCGACCTCATCGACATAATTTCGTCCCTCCAGGTCATTGAAAACGACATCCCAGAACCTCCACTTCTGCCTTCCCGTGTTGGCGGCATAGACCATGAGCCAGAACCCCAGCTCGTGCATCCTGGCGAGCCAGTCATGCCAATGTTTGAAGCCTCCTCTGACCCAGATGATATCGTTGCCTCTAATAAATTCTCCCAGACTCTTTGTTATATCCGGCATAACAAGGCAGTCGACCCTGTCGCTGTAAGCGCGGTATCCTGGCCTGTCTCTTGACTCGATGACGACCAGGGCCTCGTCGATGATCCGGCGCTCGGCCATGTACTGGATTAATTTATAATAGCCCTCCTGGGTGAAGCGCTCGGCGTAAAAGTTCTTCGATTCGACACGGGGATCCCATGCCTGGTTCTGGCCATACCCGTGCTTGTACGAATAATAAAGGAACACCAGTCTCATGCCGCTTTCCTCCCCCATGTCAGTGACTCGCCCATGACCGGCTCATACTCTGTCCGGTAGAGGTAGTCCATGTTGTAGCACTTCCGGGCAAAGGTCTTGGAACGGATCACGTCAGACTTGGCCATCTTGCCGAGGATGATGATCGCTATCTCTGCGTAATACCTGTCTCCCATCTTGTTGTGGTGCTCATGGCGGTATGAGCCGAAGTCGAAAAAAAGCGCATTGTGCCCCGCCACTTCGTACTGCTGGGTCAAGGATCTATTGAGCACGAGCTGGACCCCGTGGAGGGCTGCTTCAGGCACTACCAGGCCGAAGGACTCTTCCCTCGTCGGGAAAATGAAAAGGTTGGAGCAAAGCAAAAGCTCCCGGATCATACGCTTGGGGATGCCGACCCTATACTCCGGCATGACGTCGCTTGTGAAAACCACGTCCCGGCCCGGCTCAAGGCCGCAGGCCTTTGCGTGCTCATAGTATTTCGCTATGTCCTCCTTGTGCTGTCTTTCTGTGGCCCACTGGTTGGCAATTAAGAGGCAGACCTCGTTCACCCTCCTGTTGATGTGGCCGAATATGGTGATCACCTCCTTGACCCTCTTGGCGCTGAGCCGGTCCGCAGACGCAGGGAGGACCTGGACCACGTCGGCGCTCATGACCTGGGGGACAAGGTCTATTAAGCGCCAGGTGTCTGCGCTGAAATCATAAAACGTCCGCAAGTCCTTGATATGGTGGATCGGCCTGACATCGTCTATTTCGCCCTTGAACTGCTCCGCGACGAGGAGGGCGTCGGTCCTGTTCGGGAAGACTATCTTTGCCCTGGGGCCGTAGGCCCTTATCTGCCAGAAATCGCGGCTGTGGGAAGGAACCGAGTGGATCCAGTGGAGCCATGCAGTTCCCGGCATGTCCGGCCAGGCGAGCTGACAGCCCAGTCCGTAAGGGACATTCCACCCGGTAAATATCCAGTCATGGGTCCATACCATGTCGAACCTGGAGAGCTCTTCCTTCAGCACCTTCGCAGTCGCTTTTGCCGTCATTTTGTGTTCAGGGGACAGATACTTGATAGAGGTGTAATCTGTGAGGTGAGCAAAAGGGACTTTTTTGTGAACCGGGATCCCGGGCGAGAACTCCTCGCCGTTGTACTTCTCAGATACATAGAGATGAGCCTCGTGGCCATGCCGCCTGAGCATGGTGATC
>JAFDIC010000153.1 GCA_019308525.1 Deltaproteobacteria bacterium | reverse complement strand
AGAACCGTGGCGTTGGTTTGAGAATTAGCAGGCTGGCAAAAATGCGAGCCGTCTCCAAAACCCGTTTTGGAGACGGCAACACACTCGACTGGCTCAATGTCCGGGCACATGGTTACCCTGAAGAGAGGCACAGCCCGAAACAACACTCGATGTAGAGAAGCCAGAAGAGCTTTGACCCGGGTTCGTCCCAACAATTTCACGATATGGGTTTAGCAACGGAATAGAGATAGGAGGGGTTGAAAATGGAAAAGAAATGGGAAGAGATGTCTTCGGATGAAAAAAGGGAGGCCAGATTCGAGGCCTGGTTGTCGCCCCAGGGCGTAGAATTCGAGAGTAAGGAAGCTGAAGCCAACTACAAGGCGACGGTAAAAAGGTTCAAGGACGTTGTGGACCTGAAAAAGCCGGACAGGGTACCCGTACTCATCCCTACTACTTTCATGCCCGCATATCTCTATGACATCAAGCCGGCGGAGATCATGAACAGCGGGGAGAAGCTGGTTTCCGTGTGGATGCGGTTTCTGGAAGATTACAGGCCGGATTTCTACATGACCCCGGCACTTGTCGGCCATAGTAAGATCTTCGAAATACTGGACTACAAGCAGTACCGCTGGCCCGGGCATGGGGTATCCGAAAGTGTGGGTTATCAATGTATCGAAGACGAATATATGAAAGCCGAGGATTACCAGGCCCTGATCGATGACCCTTCTGACTTCTGGTTGAGGGTCTACATGCCGCGCATCTTTGGAGCACTCGAGCCCCTGAAAAACATTCCCCCTTTTACGGAGCTATGGGAAATGCCCATAATACCCGGCAACCTTATTCCCCTGGGTATTCCGGATGTTCAGAACGCGCTCAACGCCTTGCTCCAGGCCGGCCGCGAAGCCTTTTCCTGGGGACAGTACATAATAGGTTTTGAGGTAAAGGCAATGGCCAAGGGATTTGTCAATGCCGCGGGCGGAATAACAAAGGCCCCCTTCGATATCCTCGCCGACACCCTGAGGGGCACGCGCGCTATAATGGCGGACATGTACAGGCGCCCGGACACGGTGCTGAAAGCAGTAGAGAGAATAACCCCGCTGGCAATCAAGCAGGGGGTTGGCGGCGCAACCATCCACGGGAATCCAAGCGTGTTCATTCCTTTACATAAGGGGGCGGACGGGTTCATGTCCGATGAGCAATTCAGGACTTTCTACTGGCCTTACCTCAAGCAAGTGATCATGGGACTGGTCAACGAAGGCTGTGTGCCCTTCCTGTTCTGCGAGGGCTCTTACAATACAAGGCTTGAGTATCTCAAGGAACTCCCCAGGGGAAGCTGCCTGTGGATATTTGACCGAACCGACATGGCCAGGGCAAAGGAATTGCTGGGAGACAGAATTTGCATCGGCGGGAATGTTCCGGCCAGTCTCATTCTTACCGGAACTCCTGACCAGGTCAAGGAGTACTGTAAGAACCTTATTGATGTCGTCGGAAAAGACGGAGGCTATGTCATGTCCTTTGGCACGGCCATGGACGAGGGTAACCCCGACACGGTGCATGCCATGATCGATTTCAGCAAGGAATACGGCATCTATAAATGAAGATATCGCCCCCGGGCGCTTTTTCGACCACATCGGGACCAGGAGGTCACTCCTACACAGGCTGTTGCCCAAAAAGCCTGATCAACCGCGATCAATGGTCCCTGGGGGTCTTTTCTCAAGGCTCAATATCGCTCCTGAGCTGTTCCCACGCCCCCATTGTCCTCATAGGGGTTCCCCAATAGGGGCGAGAGGTGGAGGCTCCGGTGAAGATGATCTCTTGGGGCTACTGTGGCCTTCTATTAACTGTTTGTGCCTTGTAGGTGCCTGGAAGGAATTTGATTGAGCCTTGAGAAAAGACCTCCAGGGACCACAACAGCAAATACCATGAGTGCTATTTTCTTTTGGCATAAATGGGTGGAGCGGAAAAAATTTGGGCAACAGCCTGTACAGGGATGAAACCCACCCTTCCCTCTGTAGGAGCAACCTGTGGTTGCGATTCGGTCTCCGAGGTCTCTACAATACCCGAATATCGCGGCAACATTCCGCTCCTACAGGAAGGGAGGCCACATTTCGAAGGTCTCATCGAGGCAATGGCCCGGGTCACAGCCTCTTCACAGCCCCTACCGCGACCAGATACAAGAGCCTGGACCTGTCGTTCAAACCAAGCAGCTCCACGGCCTCTCCATCATAGAATGCGCCAATACCACAACACCCCAGCTCCATGGCCGTTGACGCGATGTACAGTTTCTGTCCCAACCTTCCTGCACTCAGCATGGCATAGCGATAGCCCCTGGGCCCCCATGTACGGGAGAGAACGTCTAGGTTGACCAGGAACAGAAAGAGGACTCCCGCATTGGCCACCCACATCTGATCCAGGCAAATGCGGGCCATTTTTTCCGTAAAAGAGCTTGCTGCTACCATGCCGATCGTCCTGCTCGGGCGGTCCAGAAGATAGAAGCCCTGTGCCAAGCCATCCACCTTGTTTACGAGAATCCCTATCGCCAGAACGCTTTCGTATGTTTCGTATGGAGCCCTGCCATCCCTGTCCTCTCCCGCACAGAGAGCCTCAAGGAAAGCGCTCATTTGACCAGCGGCAATGGCTCTTTCCACGAAATTCCTCTTTGATCGACGCTGAAACAGGGCCTCGGTGTACGCCAGTTTCTCGGGCCAGGCAGGCAGACCCCGGATTTTGGTCCAGTCCTCTACCTGTGGTCCTATTTCACGGGCCATGCTGGTTCCAGGCACTTCCAGTTCGATGATTTGACTCGAGACCTGATGCATCTCCCCTATCACGGGGTATTCTACCTCTTTAGCTGAAACGATGCTTGCCTGAAGAATTTCTCTGGGGGACTCTAGGACCTCTGCTTCTACTCTTGTTCTATGGGCTTCCTCAGACCCAAAGACATGAACAACGGCCAGGGCCACCTCCCTTTTTTCGTCAATACCAAGAAACCTGTTGACCCCCTGATCGTCGAAGTCATAGGAAAGGTCTGCTGGGAGATCTTGGGCCCTCAGAGCCAGTATGAGGTTCTCCAGTACGTGGCCTGTGTCAAGGAGATGGTAGCGGTAGGCGCGGGCACGGTATTTCCATGCGCTTCTGAAGAAAATGGCTGTCAAGAAAAAGGTGAGTCTTGGTATGCCCTCCCCTTGCATGCGGGTCATTTCAAGGACGTGGCTTCCGAAATCCCCTTGCCTGAGGGGGTGAAGGCCGTGCAGGTGTATCGCGAAGTGGTACAGGCCGTCTTCCAGCCCGTTGATTCCTCGAGTTGCCACGTAGACTTCCGTGGGATAAAGGGCACCAGCGGAGGCAGCGCTCCTGTAGTAGAAGTCCCCATCCGGATGCCGTGCCCGAGCAGTCAGGGTATTGGTAAGCAGCAGGATGCGCGAGAGGTCCCCTATCTCATCAACAGAGCCTTTCGTGCCATCCTGCTCCAGTAAAAGAGAGGATACATGGCTTTTGGGAAGCCCAACCTCCCGCGGCATCTCTAGAGGATCTATCCCCTGATACACCTTGAAGACAGATGGTTGATTGGCCCAGTCCAGCAAATGCCCGGACATGCCATGACGGTCATAGCTGGACTCTTCATGATATTGCTCACAGGAATTGATCATTGCCCTTTGCTCCTTGTCCCACCATGTTTGGCGGACAAGAGATGAGCAGTCAAGAGGAAGGTTTCGCAAGGAGCTGGTTTCTGAGCCCGGTTGTCTGAAAGATATGTTTCTATTACTTTCCTTCTTTTGCCTTCTCGATCATCTCTACGAGGCTTTCGAGCTTTGGTTTTGGAGTGACGAAGATCCTGTTAAGGGCCTCCGGGGAAAAATGCTCATCCAGGAAGCTTACGATATCTATGCGCCCTTCCCAGCATCCCACCACCCATCGGCAAGGCAGCATATTGTTTTCGGAGCGGCAAAACTTGAAGGTAACATCACCGCCTACCCTTGGGCAGCGGGTGATTTTGTCGTCATGTTCTTCCATCGAGTATTTCTCCTCCACCCGGGGAAAAAATTCATCCCCCGGGCTCTGCCAGGGAAAGCCCGGGGTGCCTTGCCTGGTCCAAAAATATGGCTCAGGCCTCTACTTTGGGCAGCTCTTCCTGCGCCTTCTTCACCTCTTCTTCGGGATAAGTGTAATCCTCGAGCTGGCCCGACAGGTACCGGTCATATGCTCCCAGATCAAAATGCCCGTGTCCGCTGTGAGCTATCAGGATCGTCTTTGACTCTCCTGACTCCTTGCACTTGAGTGCCTCGTCAATCGCTACCTTTAGGTCATGACATGGCTCTGGGCCTGTGATAATGCCCTCTGTGCGGGCGAACTTGATCCCTGCCTCAAACACGGCCCTTTGGTGCGCCGCTTGCACTTCGACCAGTCCAAGATTGTACAGATGAGATATGATCGGCGCCATCCCGTGATAGCGCAGTCCGCCTGCGTGAATCGGAGGCGGAATAAATCCGTGCCCCAAGGTGTGCATTTTGAGCAAGGGAGTCATGCCGGCGTTGTCGCCAAAGTCATAGGCATAAAGGCCTTTGGTCATCGTGGGACAGCTCTCAGGCTCCACGCATATAATCCTCAGGTCAGGCTTTTCGCGGCTAATCTTGTCCCTGATCCAGGGCAGGAACTGGCCCGCAAAGTTTGACCCCCCACCAATGCACCCCACAATAATGTCAGGATAGGCATCTGCCATTTCCATTTGTCTTCTTGTTTCTTCACCTATGATGGTTTGATGAAGGAGCACGTGGTTAAGCACGCTTCCCAGTGAATAGTGCGTATCGTCACGGCTTACCGCGTCCTCCACCGCTTCGCTGATTGCCAGCCCGAGACTCCCGGGGCACTCGGGCCATTTTTCAAGCATGTCTCTCCCTGCCTTTGTATCCTGGCTGGGGCTGGGCACACACTTGGCGCCCCACGCTTCCATCAAGATCCGCCTGTAAGGTTTCTGCTCATAGCTGATCCTGACCATGTAGACCTTCAGCTCGACATCAAAGAAGGCGCATCCCATTGCAAGGGCGCTCCCCCACTGGCCAGCACCCGTCTCGGTCGTTATGCGCTTGATCCCTTCCTTCATGTTGTAGTAGGCCTGGGCGACAGCGGTGTTTGGCTTATGGCTCCCGGCCTGGCTGGTGCCTTCGTACTTGTAAAAGATCTTTGCGGGGGTGTCCAGGGCCTTTTCAAGTCGGTATGCCCTGTGGAGCACCGTTGGTCTCCATGTCCTGTAGACATCCCTTATCTCCTCTGGTATTTCTATCCATCGCTCGGTGCTTACTTCCTGCTTGATAAGTTCCATGGGAAACAAGGGGGCCAGGTCATCCGGCCCGATAGGCTTTCCAGTTCCCGGGTGCAGGACAGGCGGTAATGGCTCCGGCAGGTCAGCCTGAATGTTGTACCAGTGAGTCGGCAGGTCTTTCTGATCAAGAAAATACATTGCTCTTTCCATCTCATCCTCCTCCCTGTGTTGAAAAAGGTTGTCATTTCAGCGGTCCGTGGAGCCCCACGGGCAAGCCCGTGGCACCACTTAGTTTTGCCGAATTGCTTCGCAATCGGCGGGACTTAGTGGTACGACATCCCGCCCTTAACCGCATTCGTCCACGGCTAAAGCCGTGGCTTTCCGCGGGCGGGGTAAACTTAAGCGGACTGCCCCATCCACCATCGAGACCCAAAATGTATCCTTGCATCGGCCTTAGTTTTACCTTTGTAACCTGGAGAATATCCTGTACAACCCGAAGCCCAGTGGAAGAGAATCGCTTCTTCAACTTTCAGGTGGAACTCGGAAAAAATTCACTCAGAAGGAGCCTGAAGTGTGATTATCGACATGAGATCGAGTTGGAGCATTCACGCCACCGAAATCATCTCATCACAAGCCTAACACAGCCCTAGTTTCGAAATGTAGTTCATAATTAGCCCCTTTGACCGAAAATGTCAATTCCATTTCCTCAGGACAGTGACTACATTATTGCCATTCCTCATAAAGCCCCGAACTCATACACAGCATTCACAAGCTTCTGGACTTATATGAAAATCTCTTTCTCCATCTTATCCCTTCCCTGGCCCAAAACCACAGTGAAAAACAGGAAAAAACGCAGGAAATGAATGTGATCTTGATAGCTTGGGGGCCTTACATGTCCGCAAAGAGAAGACAAAAGGACTCGCCGGGTAGAGGCCCCCGGGTATTTGCTGCGCTCCAGCGCCGCATTTGCTTTCATTCCTCTGGCAATCTTGCCCACAGTGGATCGGGATTCCGTTTTGATTTTTCATGGAATATCCTGTAACCCCAGACAGCCGGCTTTCGATACCACCTGAACCTTTGATTCACGTTATGAAACCACGTGCCCTCAAAGCTCCACGCGCATTTCCTATCCACACCAAGAGAACCTTCGGCTCCGTCCCACTTGAGCAAGTGGTAAGGCAATGCTTATCAGTCCTCAGGCAAGGAGTCACTATCTTGAAACCAGTTGCACAGTTGTCTCGCTGGCTCAATCTTTTTTTCAACTTCATCCAGCCACGCATAGAATTCTTCAAAAGGCAACGGCTTTGTAAAGGTTTTACAGCCGAGTCCGCGAGCCCGTGATAGGTCCTGCTCCGTCCAGAACCCCGACATGAGAACCACATGTTGACATTTGCAGTTTTTCTTTTTCTGCTTTTCAATGAAACCCAGTCCAGTCATGTTCGGCATATCCAAATCCGAAACAATAATGTCAACACATGTCTCATTCGGACCACATCGGCATTCCGGCTGTATCTGGAGGGGACATATTGCAGGATTGGAAAATGTAAACACCTCATACCCGCGCTCAGCGAGAATCTTTGACAACACACTGCGAACTGAGTCGTTATCCTCTACCAAGAGTATTCTAAGCTTGATGCCCGGTTTCACGTCACATCGCCCCTCTCATTTTTCTCAAAAGCAAAACTCTCCTGCCGCTATGGCCCTCCACCCCGAGGCGGTCGGAGATCCCGCCATGCGGGCAGGGCGTGGATTTCAATGTCCGACCGAATATAGCAGCTTGCCCCGTAAGAGTCAAAGTACACTTGACCCCCTCTTCCAGATCTTCCTTTTCGTTCCAGTAAAGATCCTGCTTCAAAGGGCCCGGCTTTGGTTGACCCCTGAAAGGGGCCATGGCCCAAAGCCAGGCAACGACATTGAGAAGCCGCAAGTCAGTTCTCAGGAGCCAGAATAATGCTTACGTCGCCTTGCCGCAAAATGTCTGTGATGTAGGTTCAGTATTGGCCAGAACCTTACTATTCTGGATTCTGGGTCCCGGCTCCTGGATTCTTCATCGAGGATGTCGCGGCATGGCCTTTGGCCCCTGACCTTGTCCGAAGTGGGACATAGGGAATATCATAGACGCGCGTCCCCAGCAACTCCTTAGGGGGCACCCATCCGTCCAGTTCCCTGACAAGCTTTTCCTCCATGATTCTTGAAAGCTCGGGGTCATTCTCAGCAAGGTTATGCTCCATCATCGCATCTTTTTCAAGATCAAAGAGGCTTGCGCCATCGCTTTTCAGGAGTTTTCTGAAATAATGATACCTCTTGTCTTGGACGTATCCCCAGATATGAAACCCTCCGACCGCATGTTCCCGAATGGTATCTTTTTGCCCGGTCACAAGGGGCCAAAAATCAAGACCTGTCATGGATTCGGGGGCCTCGATCCCGGCCATCCTCAAGAGGGTCGGGGCAAAGTCGCACTCCTGCACAAAGTCCTGAATACGCTTTTCCCCTGATGACGCCCCTGGCACCATCAACATCATCGGGGGCTCCAATAGCTCTGTGTACAGGGCGTAGCCCATCTTTTTCATGATCCCGTGATCCCCTAACTGGACGCCATGGTCAGAGAGAAACAGGAGGATCGTGTCTTCTTCCAGGCCCATCAATTCAAATTTTTCCATGAAATGTCCAAACCATCGATCCACCATGGTCACCTTCCCCGCATACATGGCGCGTATGTGCCTTATCTCATCCTCTGTCATTTGATCACACGGGCCATTCTGGGGGAAGATGTACTCCTTCCCCTTGTATCCTGGATCATAGAGCTCCACGTATTCCCTCGGTGGGTCCCAGGGCTCGTGGGGATCAAAGCAATCAATATAGAGGAAGAACTTCTCATAGTGCCGGGCGTTTTTCTCCAACCACCTTTCCGCGGCCCTGAATACCTGGGGAGCAAAATAATCCTCTTCATATTTCCTGTTCCCCGTATTCCGCAGATACTGCTCCAGAAAGTATTGCATCAGCTTCCCCTTCAAAGCAGGATCCATGACCTCCTGCGGATCCTGGGTCAGGGGATCCATGAGGTACGGGTCCGCCTCTTGTCCCCGAATAAACTGCCAGGAATGGAACCCCTCATGAAGATTCATTCCGCCCTTGAAATAATGCCACACGTCCGTCACCATCCCTGTCACATAGCCTGCT
>JAFDIC010000152.1 GCA_019308525.1 Deltaproteobacteria bacterium | reverse complement strand
GGCTGAAAGGGGATACTTGCCCACGAAGCGGGCGACCTCTTTCTGGATGTAGGGACCAAAATCCCCTCGACGAGCCCGGTTAAAGCCGCTCTCCCGCTCGTCGACCCGTTGGACTTCCCTCTCATTGATCAGGGTCGTGGGCCGATCAACCCGCCTTAAAACGTGCACCGGATATGGATCCAGCCGCCCAGTGTTGGATGAACGAAGGAATGTTGTAACTATTCCCATAGTCTTTTCCGTCCTTTCATCTCTCCTTTAGCTGATTGCTTCGTGCACAGGGGCCCTAACTCGCAAGCGAGACTTCATGTTGCGTCAAGAATGTCGGTTCTCCGCCGAACCATCCAAAGATCTGTCGCCTTATGCCCCATCCCGCAGCCAGACAACCGGAGTCAAGTATCACGGTTTACAGGTTCTTTCAACCGAGTCACCTTCTTAATGTTACCCCCTAGAGCAGAAAGGCGTTTAATACATCATATATGATATTCAAAAAGTTATTGTCAACACCTAATTCCTAGTTTATGCCTGTTTCGCAAAGGAACCATTAGCATTAGCCGGTGATTCCAAAAGATTTGCCAGCCCCAAGGGCAGGATTTCCCATACCCAACTCGCGGCCGGGATTTCTCTATCCAATAGCATCAGTCCTTTCTTGATGTTCTTACCAGTTCGCCAAAATTGGCTTGACAGCAAAGAGATCTATCCCTTTAGTAGAAAGAGAAACATTCCGCCAAACAAATGAACAGGGCTGTGCATTTGGTCAAAAACTATTGAAAGGAGTCACGCTGAAATGTCTGAGAAAGTCGTTAAAACCGAAGCATTGGTGATGGAACGAGGACTGGTCGGTTGTTTTGCTTCGGTACGAGCCAGGGTAGAAGTGAAACGGAGATCAGTTCATCGAACGATACCGGAAAATATCTGGCAAAGTATTTTTTGGTGGATTTGCCCCTTCTCCAAGCGCAGAATTGGAGTTATTCCAAAAGGAGGAATGCAATGGCAGATGCCAAGTTTGATGCGGTAATCGTTGGTGGAGGAAACAAGGCACTGGTAACGGCAATGTATCTAGCCAAGTATGGCGGCATGAAAATAGGCATCTTTGAAAGCAGGCATGAACTGGGTGGTGGATGGAGTTCGGCTGAGCTGCCATTGCCCGGATTCCTTCATGACACCCACTCTTCTGTGCATTACGGCCACTATTATCATGGACCTTTGTGGGAAGACTTTCCCGATTGGGAGGAAAAAGGTGCAAAATATATTGTCCCTGGTGAGGCGGCGAAGGCGAATATCTACAAAGAGGACCATAGTTGTCTAATCTTCTACAACAAAACCGCTGATCCGGACCAGGAGCGAACAGCGGAGGGAATAGCACGTTTTTCCCGAAAAGACGCTGATACCTGGTTACACTGGTGGGGGCTGTGGAACAGGAAAATTCGACTGGCCTATATGCAGACCCTTTTCAATCCCGCACCTCCGCCAGGCGAACCGACTCCTATGGACAAGGTCTTGGCCGAACCGGATATCGCCATTGAGCCGATTTGGCGGGTTTATCCTGGCTCACAGTTTGTAAGAGACGTTTTCGAAAGCGCAGAAATGCATAACTGGTGTCTGAAGTCCATGCGCGGTCACTCGGGGATGCCTCCCGATTATCCAACGGGCGGTTTGGTGCTGTTTCTAACCATGTTCATAATGCCGGAAATGGGCTTTATCAAGGGTGGGGGACACCAGTTAACCCATGCTTCAATGCGCGTGATCGCTGAATACGGGGGTGAGTTTTTCACTCATTGTCCAGTCGAAAGGGTTATCATCGAAAATGGCAAAGCCAAGGGCGTTCGGCTCGTTAATGGCACTGAGGTAGAAGCAAGTCAAGCGGTGATCAGCACGATGAACCCCTATGACCTTTGCTTTAAGTTGATCGGTGAGGAATACTTGAGTGATAAGATTAAAAGACGTGTGCGAGCCATTATTCGCAACTTGGGTACAATAACCTGGAATGGATGGGCGGTCCATGAAAAGGCCCAATGGAAAGCCGCTGATTTTAATCCAGATATCAATGATGTTTTCTCGGTCAACCTGGTCAACAAGGACCCTGAACAGCTTTCACGCGAATATGCATGGAGAACCCTGAGGAAATTCCCTCCACCTGAAGATACGCCCACTTTGTTCATCTGCCATTCCATGTGGGATGAGACAAGAGCGCCGGCAGGAAAATTCAAGTATACTTCTGAAACATTCAGCATCCCGGCTGATGCAATAAGCGAAAGGGAGTGGTTGGAATTCAAAAGACAAAAAGTAATCACTGAACAGGCAATCTGGCAGGAATATGCACCAAATATGACATGGGACAATATTATCGATTGCTATGTGTGTTCACCCTATGACACCCGAAGGTTGATCACCACAGGGCCCTCGGGGGAGGAACATATTATCAGTGACCCTCCCAGTCAGATCGGGAGCTTCAGACCGATTCCAGAGCTTGCCCGGCACAGGACGCCTGTCAAAAATCTCTATGCCACCGGTACCGGATGGCCACCAAAGGGACTGGCTGCATCCTGGCAGGGTTACAATTGTTATAAGATAATGGCCGAGGATTATGGCCTGAGGAAACCCTGGGAAGAAAAGGGACGACCCTATTAGTCAGCAGGACAGTTCAGTCTACCGCAATAAGTAAGGGAGAAGAGTCAAATGGCAAAAACATACAAATATGACGTCGTAGTAATAGGCGGCGGACCCAATGGACTTGTCCTGGCCGCCTATTTGAGCAAGGCGGGCGCCAAGGTCATCGTCCTCGAGAAAAGTTACGAGACCGGCGGGGGCCTTGCCACTGAGGACCTAACCATTCCCGGCTTCATACACAATTCTCATGCCGTGTACCATATGATGGTGGACTATGCTCCACCTTACGAGGACTTCGAACTGGAGAAAAGGCGCGATGTCAGATATATCTACCCCGATCTTCAATTCGCCATGCCCTTGTCAGATGGAAGGTGCGTCTGCATTTACAAAGACATTGATAGAACCTGCCGCTCCCTTGAGCAGTTTTCCAGGAGGGATGCGGAAGCCTGGCGGGAGGTCTCCGAAAAATGCAAAAGGTATATGGATGATTTCTTGGCCCCCGCCACATACGCTGAAGCTGTGCCCCCTCTGGATGAGGCCGTTCGCCTGGAGAAAAGCGAATCGGGCAGAGAACTCATGTCATTTTCCGCTAAGAGCCCCAAGGAGATTGTGAACGAATTGTTTGAAAACGAGCATGTCAAAGCCTTGATGTCCTATGTAATTTGCCACTGGGGACTGGTTTATGAGCAGGATGGTGTCGGATATATGGCCCTTCTTCTCCTCAATCGGGCCACAAACTACAGGTTGTGCGTGCATGGCAGCCACAGGCTGGCATCGGCCTTAAGCCGGGAGATCATGGAGAATGGGGGGCAGATCAGGACCAGCGTGTTAGTTCGGAAGATTATTGTCCAGGATGGCAGGGCAGCGGGAGTAGAGATGGATGACGGGACCATATATGAAGCCGAAAGAGCAGTAGTCAGCAGCATCGATCCTCACCAGACCTTTCTGAAATTGGTTGACAAAAGAGATCTAGACAAGGAATTTGTGGAGAAGATCGAGGGATGGAAGTGGGAGAGATGGAGTTTGCAGACGGTTCACCTGGCCATGGATGGAGCGCCCAATTTTGCTGCTGCTGTTCCTGACTCTGAAATCAACCGGTCTATGGTTTATGTGATAGGATATGAAACCGTGGACGACCTTCTAAGGCACTGGGAGTCCATCGAGAGGGGTGAGGTTATGGAAGGGGCGGGGTTCAACTGTTGTTTCCCAGGGCTTCACGACCCCTCCCAAGCACCCGAAGGGCGCGTGACTGCCTATATTTCCCAAATGGCTCCATACCAGATCAAGGGCGGCGTGGAGAAATGGTACAAGCGTGATTTCAGGCAGGAACAAATTGAGAAATGTATCGAAACACTTAGCAAATATGCACCCGGAATTAGAAACCAGGTCTTATGGAGCCATATTACAACACCTCTTGATGTCGAAAACAAATTGTTGGACATGCGAAAAGGTTCAATAAAGCAGGGAGCCTATCATCCATTCCAGATGGGATACCATAGGCCTAATGCTGATTGCTCCCATCATCGGACACCAATAAAAAATCTGTACCTATGCGGCGCCTGTACCCATCCCGGGGGATTGGTTACTTTTGGCCCCGGCTATTTGGCAGCCAACAGGGTGGCCGAGGACCTGGGCATAGAAAAGTGGTGGGCGGAGCCAGAAATGGTCACAAGAGCCCGAAAGAAAGGCCTGCTATGAGAGTACGATCCACAGGCTTGGGTAAAACTGAGCTGGTATTGAGGCTTGAAAAGGTTGCCAGGAAGGACAGGTATTTGCTCCTCTCTTTGCGTTCTACAGAACCGGTGAACTGGCATGTCAGGATATTACTGGACCGGAAAGATTTTGGCCGACTTCTCCTGTTGGCGCTAAAGGGCCCTTTTTTTCGCTGGTTGTTTTCCATTTTCAGGAAGCCGGCTGCGCCCCCGAATGACTATTGATGTTCCAAAGATCCATTTTGCAATATCCTAACCGCACTCTACCGGTCAGGAATGAAACCGATGGCATCGATTTCGATCAGCATGACCGGAGACGCCAGACTGTGCGGGTGGATCACTGTGGATGCAGGTGGCTCCTCCGCCAATCGTGGAGCGTATTTTTGATAGAATGCCAGCTCGATTTGACGCATGTCGGAGATTGTCTTGGGATCGGGTAAGAGAATATAGGTCTTTACAAGGTTTTCCAAAGAACTCCCAGCCTCTTCCAGGGCGGCTCTAAGGTTCTTGAGAGACGTCAACATTTGGTCTTCAAAAACAGTAGACTCTATTCTGGCCGTGTTGACATCCGTTGCCGTCTGACCGGATATGTAGAGCAGGTTACCGACCTTTACCGTCCGAGAATAGTATTTCTTGATCTCACCAATATGCCTGGGAAAACCACGCTGGCCCAGATACGTGGGGTACTTTCTCACCTCCCACCCGGGCCTAAATCTGTCAAAAACTCCAATGACCTCTGTTTGCCCAAGAGCTTCAGGATTGACAAGTGAGGAGACCTTGAGAAAAGTGCTTGCTGGAAACTCGTCCAGCAGATAGGGAGCATGTCTCTCAAAATACTCAAGCTCTGTCTTCCACAACCTGTCTGAGGCCGGGCTGTGAGACCGGTAAATGTCCTCCGAGGGCTCTAGAAGTGAATCCAGTTTGCACTGGAAATGTAATGTCTTGACAATATTACTCATGGAACTCCCTACCCTGTCCAGGATGCCGCTGACCTTATCAAGCGCTGTTTTCCATTGCTCTTCGAATATGTTTGTTTCTATCTTGCCGGTATTTGGGTTCTCACCGTTCATACCTGAAAGATAAATCAAGTTTCCTACAGAGACGGCCTCTGAGAGGAAAGGAGCGCCGGGTTCGACATTGGGATAGACCTGTTTCACGCCACCAAGGAACATCGGGTATTTTTTCATCTCCCAGCCGGGCTCATCTTTCGACAATACGGATAAAGCATCAATTTCCACCAGGCACCCTGGCCCGGCCAGGGATTCCACTTGGGTGATAGTCACGGCAGGTGGCTCTTCCACCAGGGTGGGGGCATATTCCTTGTAGTACTCCAGCATAGTCTTCCACATACATGGCTCATCCCCACAGTTTTTCAGGAGAACAAAACATTTTACCAAGTTATTCATCGAGCTTCCCGTTTCCTCAAGGGTGAGTCTGATATTGTCAAGGCAGACAAGAAGTTGATCTTCAAATCTATCTGAAGTAACTTTTCCCGTTTCCAGGGAGCGCCCATCAAAGCTGTTCAGAAAGACGATGTTGCCCGCGATGACAGCCTTGGAGGAAAATGACATACCGGGAGTGATATGAGGATAGGCCTGCTTAACACCGCCGAAATACATCGGGTATCTTTTCAGTACACGGAGAAGCTTCATGTTGATAGTCTCCATTCACGCGGATTTCGATCTTCGAGTTGCGTCGAGGCTTACCATTCCTTGGCTCTTAACCCTTGATTATCCTGCAAGGCACACCCCTGATTTGAGATGCTCCGTCAATCGGATCCAGGGGGCCGTCCAGGGTATGGCTAAGATTGATGTTGGGCTCAAGCCTCTCGTTGAGGTCCCTCTTTTCCGGATAATGAAAATGGGTGTTACACCAAATGACTTTGGGGTGGAGATGAGGGGCCAAGACCACCTTTCTTCTGAAACTCTTGTTGTTTTGATGGGTCTCTATGCTCACCCATTCCCCTTCCCTTATTCCCAGGCCTTCTGCTGTCTCTGGATGGACTTCAACAATCGGCTCAGGCACTCTCTTTCGCCTGGAAGGCAGGGTGAGGCCAAGACCGTGGTATATTTCCAGTTTCCTGCCATCAGTCAGAATAAGAGGATAGTCCTCCAGGATATCCCCGGCGGGATAGGTGTCTTCATAATAGGGAAGGGGACTGTACCCGAACTCTTCGAGCCTTGTCGACCAAATTTCACACTTTCCGGTAGGGGTTTCAAGCCCGGGCCTGCCGTCAGAGCGCAACAACCCCTTCTCGTACTTTTTCTCCATCAGGGGCACGGAAACAACACCCCTCTTCTTTAATTCCTCGAATGTGATACCCAGCTTCTTCAGCCTGAGATCATAGAGATCTTTGGGCGTTTTGATCGGCTCCGGGAATGGAAGCGGCACCCCCATTCTTTCCAAAACATCGAACAGGATTTCGTATTCATCTCGACATTCACCGACAGGATCAACGACCTTCTGGCGGGCAGCGATGAAATTCGGATAGTTCTGGGTGTCGGCGATATCGTCCCGTTCAAGCCAGCAGGCTGGGGGCAGTATGTAATCGGCGATATCAGCCGTGGGTGTCCTAAAAAAATCGACCACCACAAGCAATTCCAACTTCTTCATGGCCCTGATGACCCTCGTGCTGTCCTCGGAATGGACAACGGGGTTACTGCTCGTCCAGAGTGCCTTGATCATCTTGCCTTCCTCCAGATCCTTGTACCACAGACCAGGGTGAACCTTTGCCCGGATGGAATCAGGGCCCGAGAATAGCGGATACTCTGCCGCACCTATTTGCTTTTCTTCGACCTGTCGATCGGCACGCAAGATCTTTGAGGACATCTCAAGGTAGGAGCTTATGGGGTATTGAACGACGCCGTTCCCTTCCTTGGCGTCAAAATTGCCCGTTATGGCTATCAACAGGCTCAGGAGGCGCGATGTTTGGATGACATTGGTTTGCATGGTGATACCCATGTGGGTCATAAGGACTGCCGGTTTGCTTGTAGCATAGGTTGTCGCCGCCTCGATGATCTGCGCTGACGGGACCCAGGTTATCTCTTCGACCCTTTCAGGTGTGAAAGGCTCCACGACCCTTATGAGCCGTTGCCATACCGGTTCACAGGGAACCTGTTTTCCGTTCAAGAGGCTGATCTCAAACGTCCCGGTAAGCGCAGGCCTTCGGAAGTCTTCCTCATAAGTCAAATCCGCTGTGCGATAGATCACAGGCCTGTCCGATTCCAGGTCCCAGGCCACGTAATTATCAGCCCGCCCTCCAACCCTGATGTCGTCTTCCCGCAGAAGCCTCATATCGTCCGTGCGAGCCAGAAAAGGGGCATTCGTCCATTCTCGAAGAAAAGCCTCATCATAGAGCTTTTTCTTGATGATCACATTCAACCAACCCAGTGCAAGGGCATTATCCGTTGATGGTTTGACTTGCAGCCACAAGTCGGCCGCTTCTGCCGCTTCATTCTTCCTGGGGTCTATTACGATTAGTCTTGCCCCCCTCTTCTGTGCCTCCTGTATTCGCCACCATTTCGGAGGAAAGGAAACGGCCATATTGTGCCCCCATAACACAATTGCCTTGCTGTCATAGAAATAGGCGCCCGTCTGTTCGCACTTCACATTGATTCCGTAGGTAAGAACGTCGGCCATGATGTGTGGGGTGAAGCAATAGGGGCCGTCAATGGTCATATGCTGTGGCGAGCCTATGGCCTGGCAGAAAATGAACGTAGGGATAACTCCCCCCTTTGGATAGGTCCCGAACCCCAGGGTAATGGCTTCAGGGCCATATTTCTTGCTAATCTCAGTGAATTTCTCCGCTATTTCATCCAATGCCTGGTCCCAGGAAATCTCAATCCATTTTCCATCACCGCGTTCTCCCACGCGTTTCATGGGGTGTTTGATTCGGTCGGGATGATAAAGAAGCTCATCATAGGTAACCCCCTTTATGCACAGTTTCCCCCTGTTCTGAGGGTGATCCGGATCTCCCGTGATCCTGACAACCTTCCCCTCTTTTTTGTGAACAAGGACGCCACAGCCGGACATGCAGCCTTCACAGACCGTCCTGATGATCTCTTCTGCCATTACTGCCCTCCTGAAAAAACCGTTCACATAAATCCTACTCAACTC
>JAFDIC010000151.1 GCA_019308525.1 Deltaproteobacteria bacterium | reverse complement strand
AAAAAGGGATTAACTCAGTGGCCGTGAGGATTGGTAAAGGTCACCGAACTGAGGGTCACGTTCCTGAGGTTCTTTTGGCTTACCCTGACACCTAATCCAGTCCCCCCAAGCGGGCCTGCTATGCCCCCAGGCCCGAAGGAGACATCCTCCGTGGTTATGTTTTCTTTCAGCAGAAATCTATCATAGGATCCGTCATAGTAAAGGGAATCCTTGCACAGAAGAGACAATGCCCTTCCTGCCGCGGACAGGAGGCCTGACTCACCCAGTTGGCACGCAATCTGAAATGGAATCCCCTGCTCCCGGAGATACCCTATGATCTCTAACGATCTTTGGAAGCCACCGCATTTGGATAGCCTGATGTTTACCATATCGTAGTATCCTTCGGCCAAAATGCGTTTTGCATCCCCAAGGGTACACACTGATTCATCGGCCATGATTCTTACGCCAAGCTCCTTGACGTTTCTCGAAAACTCAGCCAGTCCATGATCCCCCGGCTTCATCGGCTGTTCAACGACCTTTATGTTGTACTCTTCCACGAGGGGGACATGTTTCAAGGCCAGTTCACGATCCCAAGCCCCGTTTACATCCAATTTGATATCACAACTTCCCCCAAAGATATCAACCACGGTTTTTGTCGTCTCCAGGTTCTCGTGCAAATCTCTTCCCACTTTCAATTTGATTCTGCTGATTCCAAGGCCCTGAATAAACCTGGCTATTTCAATGATCCGACTTCTCTCGTCCAACGGTATCGCCGCGCCATAGAAAATGGTGTCGGTGAAATTGTCCCGGGGAAAGTATTCCACAATTGATTTGCCCTCCAGCTTGCCGACAAAATCCAACAGGGAGGACTCCAGGGCGCAAAGAGAAGCATTATGCCTTCTCTCTTCCGGCAGCCCGTCAATGAACCTCCACACTTGCGTGATGTCTTCAAGATCCCAGGGGAAATCGGGTCGGGAGAGCAATAACCCCACGCTTTCAATGGAGCTCTCCTGCGTTTCACCGGTAACATAGGGCCTTGGGGCACCTTCACCATAACCTGTCACCCCACCACCATCTGCCAATATCTCTACAATAATGTTCTCTGCCGAGATCCCCCTCCTTATGGAGTGGGAAAACGCACTGAGGAAGGGCAAAGAAACATGGTAGAGATTTATCCTCTGGATTTTCATGGGATCTATCTGTCTTTAGAGTTGAGGAAAGAATCCGAAGGATAGGAAGGGAAGTTGAGGATGAAAGAAGTCCCCTCATTGACCTTGCTCTTCACCTCAATGGTCCCACCATGATCACGTACGTTCTGGTATGTAATGAAAAGCCCAAGCCCTGTGCCGTTGTGAAGGCTGCTCTTGAGTTTCGTAGTAAAGTAAGGGTCAAAGATCTTGTCGATGTTTGCTTCCTCTATGCCCAAGCCGTTATCCTTGATCTCCAGCCTGAACCCCTGAGTCCTACCGTCCCTGGTGATTCTTTGTGTTGTAATCTCAATCTTTCCTCCTTCTGGGGTGAATTCCACGGCATTCGAAAGGAGGTTTATTATCACCTGCTTCATCTTTTCAGCATCCAGCCATACTTTTCCGATCTCCTTATCGTACCTCCTGATAATATCTATCTTTTTCTCATTGCTTTGGGGAGAAAGGAGGAGAACCATCCTGTCTATTAGGGTATGGAATTCATTGTATTCAAAATGGGATTCCTTTGTCTTGACCAGATCCAGCAATTCAGTAATGAGGTTGTTCACCCTTTGTGTTTCTTCCAGTGCGATCTTGTAAAAGTCATTCCTGAATTCCTCATCGTCATATTTTGATGGGAGTAACTGGATAAAAGTGCCTATCGCGGTCATTGGATTCTTTATTTCATGGGCGAGCCTCGCCGCCAGGTTTCCAAGGAAGGAGAACTTCTCAGCCCTACTCAGGAGTCTCTGCGATCTCTTTAGTTCCTCCATCTGCTCTTTCAGCCTGCTGTAAAGCTTGGCGTTTTCTATTGCTATGGCGATCTGAGGAGCAAAGATATTCAAGGTTTCTCTTGTTTCCTCGGGCACACCTTTGCCCCCTATACCGTCTGTCGCGAGTATTCCTATGACCTTGGATCTGGTGATGAGGGGAACCACGTAAGCAGAAGTAGGTTGCCCATAGAGCAGCATGATGTTCTCTTTGCGGAGCTTTGAACTCCTAATATCCGGGACATACTCGGACCTACCAGTATTTGTGACCCGAACCAGTAGATTGCTGACGCGGTCAAGGGGGATCTTGTAGTTTCTTATGGCCTCTGGAACTCCTCCTTCAAAGCCCACCCCGTAAAGGTACTCCAGGCAGCCCTCATCTTCGTTCACCAGCATGATCAGGGCCCGGTTTATCTCGCACACGTTCGACAAGAGGTTCATGATTGACTTCAAGAGTTGATCCAATTCCAGGAGGGACAATATGGCTTTTCCCGTCTCCTGAATCGCCGTGACCTGCCTGATTTTCCTGTCAAGTTCCATGTTCAGGCGACTGACCTCTTCGTATTTTTCCTCAATGATTCTTTTATCTTCCTCCATTTCCCGGATGGTTTCCATGAGCACGGCCTTCGAGCCAAAGAACCTGGAGAAGACCTCGTGGAACCTGTTTCTTGCCGTCCACCTCAGATGGTATTCACAGTACGGTGCCCCCTCGAAAAAGCAACAATTCTCAACTAGTGTCAGGGGCCTTCCACCCCAAACAGTTGGCATATATGTGTAGGAGCCCTGGTTCATGAGGCAAAAATGCTTCGATACCTGCATGCTTCCATCCCAGTGAAGCCTGACGATCGCTTCGTTTTTCCCTATTTCAGCCAGTTCGACTCTCTTGTTCCTGTTATAGGTGTCATTTATCTTCTGAGCATGTTTGAGGGCATTCTTGTATGACCAGAACGCCTTTACCAATATACGTTGAGTGTATCCAAGAGAGGTATTTTCAATGGCGTATCTGGCAATCTTGTAAGCGAGTCTCTTGTCTTTGAAAAACCGGCTCGCCCTCTCGTAGAGCTCTGAAGCTAAGCCGCAGGAAATCCAGTTGTTGGGGTCTTTCAAGAAACTCTCGGGGTCAGACAGCTTATCTATATCGGGATGGAGATTCTCGATCAAGAATGAACAATCACCATTGTTATGGCTCTTTGTGTATTCCAGTATCGCCCTTGAATTGATGCAGCTCACTTCCTTTTCCATGATTCTTGCTCCCCAACAAGGCTCCCCACAGCCAGTTGACGGGTCTCAGTTTGTCCCCGGCTGCGCCCGCTCTACTCATAAGGGCTTTGACCGGGTGGCCAGGCCTCGTTAACCTCTGCACCAAGCAAGCTGCAACCCATCGGGGCTCGGCCAAACATTGCGTGCTTCTCCCTGTCCTACAGGTCCAACTGCCGGATACTTCTCTGCGCAGCCCTCAGTTTCTTGTATTTCTCGCTGATCCTTGGAATCGTCTTTCTGAAATGCCGCAGGCTTTCACTCCTGGCATCAAACACTGTCCTATCGCACCCCTTGAAACAAGATTGTGGGATTTGCTCGTCTCCGAGCGCACTTGCAGGCAAACGAAAAAAAGGCATCATGTTCAGAATTTCGGCTTGCAGCTTCTCCGTAGGACGAGATAAATTGAAGATCTCCTCCATATACCAGAGGATCTTCTCGAAACCGAGATCTTTGGATGGTTGGGTGACGATATTATCGCAGAACACGCCATTGTCCTGAAAGCCGACATCCGGCAAGGACCTCGCAAAATCATACAGCTTTGTCTTGGGGTAGACCCTGCATTCCCCTATCTTGAACACGTATCCCCCTGGACCATTGTTTCTGGAGAGTTCCTTGACGAAATGAAGGCTTTCATCCAGATCTTGCTCAGTGTCTCCGGGATAACCTGCAATCATGAAAATCATTATGGGGATCCCGCATCTTACGGCCTCCTTGAAAAGCTGGACCGTATTTCCTATGTACCTCTCATAATGGCTGCGATCTCTTACCTTGTTCATCCGCTTCAGGGTCTCATAACTGGCGGATTCAAAACCAAGGGCGATCATGCCGACGGCGTCTGATATCTCGGGGATAATAGACGGCTCCATCACATCACTACGAGTCTCAAAATTGACCTTCAATCCCAGAGAACGTAACATTGAAAACAGGTGAAAAGACCTGAAAAGGGCGTCACTCACAAGGAGTGTCCTGGCGTTGGACCTCCCTGAGAGCCTTTCCAGATCCATCCTCACTATTTCGTAAGGGACTTCCCTGCGAATGGGTCTGATATACTCTTCCATGCAAAAACTACAGTGGTAAGGGCACCCCCTGCTAAAGCTATAGGGTAAAATATCATAGGCCATGGGGTACCTTAAAAGACCGAGATCCAGGAGGGCCTTTTGATTGAGGTCTAGAGCTTTGCCCTGCCTGTTTATCCGAATACTCCCTCCCCGACTGAAAACAGTGTTCTGGATCTCCTCCTTTCGGGGATCTCCTCCCCTCTCCAGGACCGATATGATTTGCAACGCCCCTTGTTCTCCCTCCCCCAGCACGATAAGATCTATTGCCCGGGTCCTGAGGAATAAATCTTCATAGTAGAGGGTTGGGAAGTAACCCCCCATGAAAACGAAAATATCAGGATCTATTGCCTTGATTTTCTCACTCAAGTAGATCGATTCCTCAGCCTGGGATATGGCCGTGCAAGATATCCCGACACCTGATGGTTTCATAGATCTTACATCTTCCAAGAAGGAGTCGTACACCCGCTCCTTACCCGTCTTGTTGAGGGGTAACCCATAGTCGATTGGGATTGAGACAACCTTGATGTCCGCCTCGGGGACATGTGCTTTGACATAGCTGCCGATCTCAAGGAGAGGTAAGGGGTAGGCAGGGATATACATGTCGATATTCTTTGAAATTGGCTCAACAAGGAGAATCATGGGAAGAAATCCAATCTGAAGGTTTCAACTGTGATGATATGAGAAAAATGCGGAAATGTCAAAACGGATCTGTCTTTTCTAAACCCGGGCAAGTAGAACTTGGTCCTGGAAGGGATAGGCCGATAGAATTCTTATTTTCATGCTCTCTGGAGTTACGCGCCTTTGCCGGTTAAGGTTGGCCTCGTCAAGGAGATACCCTGCGCGCTGGCTCTCTTCCTGCCCGGGACGGAATGTGTTCTTCCTATTTCCTCGTAGGCTTTCCACTGGTACCAGGCGTCTGGATGGGCATAGATAAACCTTTCCAAGTACTTCAGAATCGCAACTCCCACGGAATAGGTCTCTCTGCCCAGGGCATGAAGGATTCCTTCGTAATCATTAAGGATAAGTTGGTACCTGTTCAAGCTTAGCCTGTGGAGGATCCCGAAAATGACCGTCGCGTCCGTCCTCCTCTGGATCAGGTTGATGGTCTTGTCAACACCCACTCTCTTGTTGAGAAACAACATGCTCTCGTTTCTGGAAGGCCTCCATTCTTTTATCTCGTCACATTCCAAGAAGACGACTCGGTTATTCCTCAATTCTTTGATTACCTGAACTACTGTGTTCTTCTCCTCACCTGCGTCAATGATCCTCAATCCTATGTCCTTTGTCTTCATATACAGGGTCTCTTTGAGATGCCCAGTGGAGAATTTGGCCACGACTGATATTGGGTATCCTTTGAGGGCCAGGAATATGGGGATATATTCTATGCCTCCGTAATGCCCCGTTATGAAAAGCACTCCGTTTCCCCGACTCAGACCCCTCTCCAGCCTAACCAGTCCGGTCCCTGTGCTTATACTTGCTTCAAAGAAGCCTCTCAGCCTTTCCAGTTCTTCATAGGCATTAAAGATCTTCTCATAGTAGTGAGCCAGAATCCCTTGAAATACCTGTCTTTTCAGTTCCTGGATTTTTGATCTTTCTCTCTTTCCCTCAAAGACCTGTTCCAAGGATCTCTCAATTCTTTGTTTCTCTTCCCAGTTGAAAAAGTAATAAATGGTGCCGAGAAGCCTGAGGTATTGGTAGGTCAACTTCCATCCAAGCCTCTGGTAGAGGCACACATTGATCTTCCACTGCAAGAAGGAGCTGAGTTTTACACTCAATTCCTGCGGCCTCCTTCCGGTCCACCCCCTGATAATCTTCCCCTGGACAGGAATACGGGCGGGGCAGGTTTTTCCGTAACACTTCAGCCTGTTGAAACGGCCGTGGAAAAAATCCCGGGCCATTGGTCCGAGGGGCTATTCAAAAAGCCGAAATGTTGCGTTTTTCCGAATTTTGACACATGCGATTTTTGTGCCAATCGATGGGCTCCCCTCCATAGGCCATGGAAGCAGACAACCCCTAGATTCTGTTAACTCTCTAAATCGACTGGTATTTTTTCTGAACTTGATGGTCCCTGTTACCTGCCCAAAGCACCGACCATAGGGGCCGAATAACACTGGGCAAAGATTGCCCATTTGTTGCTGTTTTCTGTAATTTTTTGACAATTATTGTCACTTTTGGAAAGAGGCACAAATATTCGGCGGAGGGGCAGGGAGCTTACGGCTCTTGACCTTATGTTTGATATATGCTCATATAACTTTGATGTTCTTGGAGCTGATTGCCATTCTCAAGTCAGCGCCTCAACAAGGTGGTTATTCAAGTAAATAGTTGACCAATTCAGGACCTTTCCCCTTGCCGCGCAGGGTAAATCGGGGCCAATTGAGCGGAAGGGTTCTTGACTGGTAACCATGAGGCCCGAGGAGATCTATGGATCTTAAGAGAAGTGTCCTTGTCGTAGACGATGAGCTGGGTGTCCGTAAGTCCTTCAACATGGTATTGAAGGATCAGTATCATGTACACCTGGCCGCCAGCGGTGAAGAAGCCCTGGATGTCTTTACTAAGAAATCCATCGACCTGGTTCTTCTGGACATACGGCTCCCTGACATCGATGGCCTTTCTCTCCTCGGAAAACTCAAAGAAATTGACCCCGGGAGCGAGGTGGTAATGGTCACGGCGGTCAAGGAAATCAAGGCTGCGGTCCAGGCTGTGAAACTAGGCGCTTACGAATACATTGTAAAGCCCTTTTCCGTGGAGGAAGTACTCAACACCATCAAAAGGGCACTGGAGAAGCATGAACTCGAAAAGGAAGTCGTCTATCTCAGGAATGAACTGGAGAGGTACGAGCCCTTTCAAGAGATCGTTGGCCAGGATCACAAGATGCAGGAGGTCTTTCAACTGGTCTCTACCATAGCGGATAGCGATGGTGCAGTCCTCATACAAGGAGAGAGTGGCACGGGCAAGGAGCTCGTAGCAAGGGCCATACATAATCTGAGCCGCAGAAAGATCCATCCCTTTGTCGTTGTAAACTGCGCGGCCATTCCTTCAAACCTGATGGAGAGCGCCCTTTTCGGCCACCACAGAGGCGCGTTTACGGGCGCCGTAGCGACCACCATAGGAAAACTGGAGATAGCACACAGGGGCACAGTGTTCCTGGATGACATCGATACCCTGGATACCAATATGCAGGCAAAGCTCTTGAGGGTGATCCAGGAAAAGGAATTCGAAAGAATCGGGAGTACGAAGACAATTACGGTAGACGTCAGGTTTATTGCAGCCTCAAACAAGAACCTCCCAAAGTTGATAGAAGAAGGGAGCTTTAGGGAAGACCTCTTTTACAGGCTCAACGTATTCCCCATAAGCCTCCCCGCTTTGAGGGAGAGAAAAAGGGACATTCCCCTGCTATTGGACCATTTTCTCAAGTTAAGTGCAAAGAATACCGGCAGACCCCCCAAGCGATTTTCCAAGAGGGCCATAAAGACACTCATGGAATACGACTGGCCGGGCAATGTCCGCGAGCTTCAGAACCTTGTTGAAAGATGCTTTACCATTTCCAGAGATTCGGTGATTAACTTAGAAGACATTGTCCCTTACAGGAGAAGCAAGACGGGCGTCAAGGAAATGACCCTCAAGGAGGCGGTTGCAGACTTTGAAAGGAAGTATGTCAACGAAATCCTGGAGATGGTCAACGGCAACAGGAAAAAGGCGGCGGAAATCCTTGGGGTCCACAGAAACACCCTCTCTGCCAAGGTGGATCCCGATGAACGCCCCCGTCGCAAGCAGAGGGGTATCAAGAATTCAGAAACCAGAATTCAGAAACCAGAATAAGGCAACCATACAAAACGGCTTCATGTGAATCTTGATGGCTTCGCAAAAAGTCCAATTCCCGCCGGGGGCTTTTCTTCTTCTCCGGACCTGTGGGGCTGATCACGCCCGGAAAATCCCCTGCACCGTGGAAACCTGTATTTTCTCATGAAGTCTCCTAGCAAACCGCTAATGCTTCCGAACAGGGTCCTAGTCAGACCCGCAAATACTGAAGTCATCAAATACCGCAGGTCCTCCTCACCTCCTCATTTTCCACGAGTTCCTGCACACTCCCCCTGTAGCATATTCTTCCGTTATCAATGATGTAACCGTAATCGCTCAAAGACAGGGTGAACCTGACGTTCTGTTCTGCAATCAGCACCGTCAGCCCGGAATCTTTTAGCTTCCCAATGGTCTCACCCAGTAGTTTTACCAATGCC
>JAFDIC010000150.1 GCA_019308525.1 Deltaproteobacteria bacterium | reverse complement strand
CCCTGTATATACTGGAATCTAATACTTCCTATGGGGAAGTCAATTCGCAGGAACTGCCTGACATGACAGAACCTTACGCTGCCATAGAAAGAATTCTTGGGAAAGGGGGTGTGCTCTCAAGCTCCCTGAACAACTTTGAATACCGACCCTCCCAACTCCAGATGGCCCTGGCGATCATGGATTCAATTCAGGGGAAGAAGCCCGTGATTATCGAGGCGGGGACCGGGACCGGCAAGACATACGGCTACCTCGTCCCCGCTCTACTCAGCGGGAAGAAAACGGTCATATCAACAGGGACCAAGAATCTCCAGGAACAGATCTATCTCAAGGATCTCCCCGTCATCTTGAAATCAACGGGGAAAAGTGCCAAGGCCATGATGATGAAGGGAAGAAAGAATTATCTCTGCCTTTACCGGTACCACCAATACTTCTCTGCCACTTCCGGTTCTATTCCCATCCAAAAAGAGATCAGGAATAGGCTCGAGCGATGGATCACAGAGACCCTGTTCGCGGACAGGGAAGAGCTATCATGGCTCAAAGACGATGATCCCCTGTGGGATGACATCTCCTCCTCCCATGAACAGTGCTTGGGAAATACCTGCCCCCACGTGGATGAGTGTTTCTTGAACGCACTTCGCAGAAGTGCCGTTACCGCAGACATGATCATCGTCAATCATCACCTCTTTTTTGCAGACCTAATGGTAAAAAAGGGGGGATTCGGTGAAATAATCCCTCGTTTTCAGCTCCTCATATTCGATGAAGCCCATGGCATTGAAGATATTGCGACATCTTATTTTGGAGAGAGTCTCAGTACCAATCAGCTGATGGAATTCACCACGGACCTGGACAAAGAAACACGGGTACTGCACAAGAAACTCAGGGAACGGCTGCTGTACCAAAAAGCATCAATAATGGTGGGGGCTGAAAATCTCAGGGCTTTTTTCGAAGGGCGGGAACAAAAGGGCCGGATAAGTCAAGAAACATGGCATAGGATAGAGGAAGGCCCGCTGAGAGCGATCATGGAAGGGTTGAAGCATATCGCGGCAGAACTGGCAGACCGGGACCTCGATTCAAAGAATCTAATGGTTCTCAGTTCGAGGGCGGATGCGCTGAACCAGCGACTTCTTCAGATGCTTTCTTCCCATGACGCCAATTGGCTCAGATGGTATGAGAAGAGAAAGAAAACCCTGGTAATTCATGTTTCCCCCCTGGATATTTCCAGCACCATGAATGAGCTGCTTTACGAAAAAGTGTCCCGAATCGTCTTTACGTCAGCAACCCTTTCCACAAACAGAAACTTTGATTACTTCCGTTCACGGCTTGGTCTCCAGGGGGATATACTGGAGGAAATATACCCTTCCCATTTCGATTTCACGAAGCAAACCCTGATGTTTGTACCAAGAGACATTCCCTCACCCAGTAGTCCCCGGTTCTGTGAGGCCATAGCCGTTGTAATCAAGAATATTCTCGGGCTCACATCCGGTCGTGCCTTGATTCTCTTCACCAGTCACCGCAATCTTGACCTCGTCTGGCAGCTCATCTCCAGGGACATCCCCTACACGGTTTTCAAGCAGGGTGATGCCCCCAGGACCCTCCTCCTCGAGAAGTTCCGGCGTGACACGAACTCCGTGCTGATGGCGACCGGATCATTTTGGCAAGGTGTTGACGTACCCGGCGATGCCCTTAGCTGCCTCATCATTGACAAACTACCCTTTGACTCTCCTGCCGACCCCCTGGTATCCGCACGTATTGAATCAATTCGGGAAAAGGGAAGGAACCCCTTCATCGAGTACCAACTTCCTTCCGCCATCATAGCCCTAAAACAGGGACTGGGAAGACTGATAAGGAACAGCTCGGATCGGGGCATTATCTGTATCTTGGACAACAGACTCCTCACCAGCAACTATGGACCCACATTTCTTAATAGCCTCCCAGACATGCACTTGAGCCACGATCTAGGAGAAATCCGGAGGTTCTTTCAAGGATCTCCTTGAATTCTTGCGTGAGATATTCTAACTAGTCCTATGGTCCTTCATCCAGGATGATATGGAGCGAAATTCCCAGGAGAGGATAAATCATGCCACCAAGACCATGGGATCTCATATGGAGCAAGCCTGGAGAATCACTCAAGATCTTCAACATTCGTACGGACAGAGCGAGATCGCCTCGCACAAACAAGGAACATGACTTCTATATCCTGGAGTCCCTTGACTGGGTAAACGTCGTCCCCCTGACTCCCGAGAATGAAGTGGTACTCATCCGTCAATATCGTCATGGGATCCGCCAGGTGACACTGGAGATACCCGGAGGCATTGTAGATCAAGGAGATTCTCCTGAGAAGGCGGCCTGGAGGGAACTCTATGAAGAAACAGGGTACAGGGCCTCAAAGATGACTTTCTTGGGCCGCGTACACCCAAATCCTGCATTCCTAAACAACTGGTGTCATACTTTCCTGGCAGAAAAGACCTACCTTGCAGGTGAACAAGCTCAGGACGAAAAGGAAGATATCGAGGTGGTCCTGCTCCCCCTGGAGGAAATCCCCCTCCTCATCAAGGAGGAAAAGATCACTCATGCCCTTGTACTCGTTGCCTTTTATCATTTTTTCTCGAAGCGGGCATCCGCACTGCCGGAATGAACCTCGATGAACTCGCAAAAAGTCCCCCAGATCCTCGCTCCGGCGAAATCCGGGGTCCATAATTCTGTGAAATGACCGGTTTCCGGCTGGAGTCTCTCCCGCACTTAAGAGGCGCGGCCGGAATAATGGTAAGAGCGAGTTTTTGACTTTTGACCAAGCCAACAACCCTGCTGTCTCCATATGGGATGATCGTATAGGCAGAAGGGGTTAAGATATCTATATTCCATTCACCTCATGTCGATTGCAAGCTCCTTCTCCTTGTACCCGAATAGTTCAAGCATCCTGTGACAAAGAGCAACAACGCCCACGGCATTCAAGTCAACATCTACATAGATATCCGTTCCCTTGATCTTTTCGGAGTTGAGGAGTTCGTAAGGGTTCACGCTGAAATAGTCACGGTTTCTGCCGGACAGGGTCAGAACCATTTCAAAATCCTCTTTGTGTTTTCTTGCCAGGATTTCGCTTAGCTTTATGAGTAAATCCTTCCATGACTTCGTATCGTATTTGTTCCCCATAAACGTGAAAGAGGTAATAGCCTTGTTGTTGTAATCAGGGATCCTGGGTGTCTTTGCAGGCTCCTTTTTTGTCCCCGGCCTTGTCGGCTCCGGTTCTTCTTTGACCGCAACTTCTTTCTTGGGCTGGATAATTGCAGCAATATCTACCTTCGCATTTGCCTCCAGGCTCAAAAACCTTTCCACGGCCTCCCTATCGGGTGCATGGCCGCACAGCTCCTTTGTCACCTTTGTCAGCATGTCGAAAAGCCATTTCTCCGGCTCTTGCATAAGTTTCTCCCAGGCCTTGGGAAGGCTTTCTCTTATCAACGTCTCCCTGAGCATTGCCTGGTATATGTTTTCAGCCGCCTCGACCGCTTTGCCGGAAATAATGGTCTCCTTTGAAAGAAAATCCTGGAGTTTCCTCGCAACATCTGCCGGCTTCAGTTCATTCATGTCAATAGTTTCGAATCTTTTTTCCTCCGGGCTTGCGTCCAAATGGGGCAGGTAAAACCACCACGTAATCCCGTCAGTGAGGACGGCCATTCTTATTCCCTCCTTTTCAGCCTGTTTCAAGAAGGGTCTTTGGTAGTTCTTGAGTGCTTTGACTCCCTTTCGCACCACTATGAATGCCCTCGCTGAATTCTTGTGCTTCAGGGCGAAATCGATTCTTTCTCCGTCGCTTTCATATTCAGGCTGTATCTCTTCCACGTTAAAGGGGTCCCACCCCAGGAGGAAAAGGGCTCTTAGAACTATCCCTTGCTTTATTTGCGGCTCATCAAAGGAGTCAAATCTCTCCTCATTCTGTATTTCCTTAATAAATTCAATCAACTGCTTTTCCATCTATACTTTCTCCTCTTCAAATGGGGATCTCCTAGGCAGCATCGGCTTCAAGAAAACAAGTACCTATATTATAATCTCCGGCAACTCCTGGAAGCAAGGAATTTTCCTTGTGATTCCTTTGCATTATGTGAGGGGAATTTGGCTTGTTTGATCCAGCCGGTAACATAATCCAATGGCCTTGACATGAGTTCTTTTGAACATTATGATGCCCCGAGTCATGCCTTTGAGCCAAGGGAATGGCTTGCCATCGAGGTTTGAGCCGAACTTCCTCGGCGATCGCTCCTTACTTTTCCCGGGGACTTTGTGATCCTTACGGCGTGCCAAGAATGAAGGTGTGATGGAGTCTTCGAAGACTCCCTGAATGTTCAGCAATTTGATGCCAGAAGATTAATCAAAACCAGAGGAGGACTAGTGATGGACAGGTATGTATGCACCGTGTGTGGTTACGTCTATGACCCGGAAGCAGGTGACCCAGATAATGGAATTGACCCGGGGACTCCTTTTGAAAAACTCCCCGATGATTGGACTTGTCCCGTCTGTGGCGCGAGCAAGGACGAATTCGAGAAAGAAGAGTAAGTCCCTTCCAAAGACCGAGATAGAGACTTCTTTGACGAAAGGAGACAGCCCCGATGGGTTATGAATTCAGCGCAGACGAGGTCTTTCAGATGGCTGAACAGATCGAGACAAACGGGGAATCTTTTTATCGGGAGATGTCCGGGAGAATCTCCGACCCTGCGATCCAGGGAACCTTGCTCGATCTGGCGGCCATGGAGAATGAACACAGGAAGGTATTCGCCCGCATGAGGGCTGAGCTCCCCGAGACGGAAAGGGAAGCCAGCGTGTTTGACCCGGAGGGGGAATCAGCCCTCTATCTTCGTGCCCTAGCTGATCTCCGAGTCTTCGGGAAGAAGGCCAGGGAAGATTTTGAAATCTCTCCAGGGATGGAAGAAGAGGAAAAGATCAGGAGGATCTTGCTGGCTGCAAGTGATCGAGAAAAGGAATCTATTGTGTTCTATGCCGGTATGAGGGATCTTGTTCCTCAGGCCCATGGGAGGGAGAGGGTGGACGCCATTATCAGAGAGGAGATGAACCATCTTACCCTCCTGGCTTCGAAACTGGCCTCGCTGAAACAACAGAGGCCTCTCTGAAGCCTATTCCGTTCGTCGATAGATACATGCACTGCAAGGAGGAGGGCCTTACCCGCAAGACTGTGAACAGCGATCTACGAGGGAGGCGCATCACAAGAAAAGGGAAAATCCTCAAATTGCTCCGATCCGGGGACTATCATGAAATTGCCACAAAACTGAGGGGCTTATCGCCCCCCCGGGCCATTAACAGCCTTCTCTCCTTTCTCTATCAGGGTGACGAAACCGTGAAGTGGGCTGCGGTTTCCGCCCTAGGTATGATTGTCTCATCACTGGCCGACACAGATATGGAAAGGGCAAGAAATGTGCTCCGCAGATTGATGTGGAACCTCAATGATGAATCAGGCGGCATTGGCTGGGGCTCCCCCGAGGCGATGGGGGAGATATTGGCAAACCACGATGGCCTGGCAAAAGAGTACTCGCACATTTTGGTTTCCTATGCAAGGAAAGACGGAAACTACTTGGAAGACGAAAGACTGCAACGTGGTCTCCTGTGGGCCATTGGGAGGCTGGCACAGAATCAACCCCAACTCTTGGAGGATGCGAAAGGATTGCTCGCTGCCTACCTCCGATCCCCTGATTCCTTTCTCCGGGGTTATTCTGCATGGGCAATAGGCCTTCTCCGGGTCCATGAGGCAAAGAGAGACCTCGAAGGCCTCTTGAATGATGATCGAGTGGTCACGGTATATACCAACCACAAACTTCTCAAGCGTCGAGTCATGGAACTGGCTAAAGAGGCCCTCGAAAGCCTGTCTCCTTAGCGAAGCATAAGGCACAACCGCGTGTGCATCCCTTTACATGAACAGGGACCACGGGCGAGCAACGACCCCCAAAAGCAGTCACCTTACCAGCTTGAATTTCCCCTTAACCGCTCCGCATACGGGGCAAAGCTCTGGGGCCTCATCTTCACTTACGTACCCACATATCTGGCAGACATGGTAATCGGTCTGTCGATCTGCAAGCATATCGTTCAGGGCCTTTTTGTATAGCTCTGCGTGACGGCCCTCAACATCCCTGCTCTGGGAGAAGGCCTTTGCCACATTTTTTTCTCCTTCCATCTCGGCTTCTTTTATTATCTTTGGGTACTCGTCCACGTTGGCCCTTATTTCGCTTTGGAAGGCCTTTTCAAGGTTTTCCTCGGTCGATCCTATTTTCCCCCGCATTAACAGGAGGTATCTTCTCGCATGCACTGACTCCGCATCGGATACTGCCCTGAATAGCCGCGCAATCTGGACGTAGCCCTCTGCATCGGCCTTTCTTGCGAACGTTTCGTTCCTGACAGAGGCTTTTGATTCTGCTGCAAAGGCATAGGCAAGATTCTTCTCGGTATTCTTTTCCATTTTCCGTCACCCCTTTCTCGGCAAAGTATATGGAAATGACAACGGGTGGTCAAGGTCATGAACTCTGTGCCTTTTCCGGAACTAATTTCACTTGACAAATGACGTCATTCTGGAGTTCATTTGTGTCTAAACAGGTGATTGCAAGGCACTTGACACAGCAAGAAAAGTAGCAGAGGGAGGATAGTCCCATGTCCAAGAAAATACTTGTAGCGATGGATGATTCTGAAAATGCCATGAGGGCGGTGCAATACCTTGCCGCGTCGTTCAAACCGGAGCACGAAGTGACTCTCTTCAGCGTAATCCCCGACACTGCTGCGGTATGTGATATGAACAGTCCCGAGTTGACGCCCTTCTTTGTCTCTCAGCAGGGCATCTTCTGCACCATGGAGGACAAGGAGAGAGAGTTGGTCAAAAAGGCAGCGGAGAAAGCCAGGCAGATCCTCACCGCCGCTGGTTTTGATGAGAACAAACTCACAGTCAAGATCGAAAACCGCAAAAAAAGCGTTGCCAGGGACATCATTGAAGAGGCAAAATCAGGTTACGATACTGTGGTGATGGGCAGGAGAGGACTTTCCAGCATAGAAGAGATGTTCCTCGGCAGCATTTCCCAAAAAGTGCTACACGCCTCCAAAGGCCTTACGGTCATCCTGGTAACCTGAGCAAAAACATCTTAGATGGGCGGAGCAATGGTAACCAGGACCCTCATCTCGCTCTTGGCCCTTATCCCATGTGGCTCCTTGATATCTGTTATTAGAACATCGCCGGCCTTTGCGGGTATCTTGCTCTCATCCTTGCCCAGGAATTCCCCTACTCCCTCAAGGACTACTATGCTCACCTGACCCTCTATGTCATGGGAGTGGACAGGTAACTCCTGGCCTTCCTTGAAATTGAAATTAAGAATCTTGAAGTAGGGTGAATCATGCACCAAAAGCCGTGTAAAGGCCTTGTCGCCAAAAGAGTTCTCCTCGTAAAGATTGAGTTTTTTCACTAAACTTTCCCTCCTCCTTGACAAATCGTACAACAGGTGAAAGGGCCCGCCTCCATGAGAGAGCCGGGCCCTACAAACACGCGCTACAATTCAATGCCCAGCCTTTCCCACACGGATTCCCCCTCTTTGATCTCGACGGCCTTCAGCCTGGGGTATGTCGTGAAGAGAAAATAGGCCAGGGGGATGACACCCAGCAAGATGATTATCAAGTCCGGTATGACCCTCAGATTTCCCAAAACGACCACTGCTTCCCTCGCAAAGAAGGAGGCACTGCGTGCCACCCACAGGCCTTCGGTAAAGGATGTCCAGGCCTGCATCGCCCCAACCGGAAGTAGTGTACCGAGGGACATGAGAATCAGTCCTACGTTGAGACCGAAAAAGCTCAGCTTGAGGACTCCGTCTCTCCAGTGGGCCCTGTCCACCAGTCCGCGCCAGGAGAATAGAAGCAGGGCGATCGACAGCATCCCATAGGTCCCGAACAGGGCGGTATGGCCGTGATTCATGGTCAGATATGTCCCGTGCTCGTAGTAATTGACGATGGGAAGGTTTATCAGAAAACCAAAGACTCCTGCCCCAAAGAAATTCCAGAATGAAGCTGCGACAAGGAAGTACAGGGGCCACTTGTATGGGAACTCCTCTCCTTCTTTGCGGATTGACTTGTATTCCATCAAGCCCCTGACCACAAGCCCCAGCAGAGGAACAGGTTCCATTGAAGAGAATATAGATCCCCACCCTATCCAAAAGGAAGGGCCGCCATACCAGAAATAGTGATGTGCTGTGCCGATTATTCCGCTCAGAAAGGTGATGGCTGCCGTAAAATAGGCAACGGTCAAGGCTGCCCTTGCGGTGGCGAGTCCCATCGCCACGAGCAGCAGGGAGATAATCGCCACCCCAAAGAATTCAAAGACGCTCTCTACCCATATGTGAACCACGAACCAGCGCCAGTAGTCGGCCAGGGTGAGGTGAGACCCTTTGCCATAGAAGAGCCCGAATCCAAAAAAAGCAACTACCAGGATAGCACTGAATAAATAGAACCAGATAAGTGAGGTAAACTCGTCATTGTGTTTCAGCTTGATATGGTAGCCCACGGCCCTGTAAACGATAACCAACCACGCTATCAGGCCGACAAGGAGCAG
>JAFDIC010000149.1 GCA_019308525.1 Deltaproteobacteria bacterium | reverse complement strand
ACAACATGGCCTGGATTCTCGCGACTGCCGAAAGCCCGGAGTTCAGGGATGGAAAAAAGGCAGTAAGTCTGGCAGAATTGGCTTGCGAACTCAGCTTCGACAAGGACCCCTTTTTCCTGGATACCCTGGCCGCGGCCTACGCGGAGGCTGGCCGTTTTGATAGGGCCATAACCACTGCCAGAAAAGCCATAGAGATGGCAAAACTGCACGGTGACGATGAACTCTCCGAGGCCATCGGAAAGCGACTGAAGTTGTTCGAGGTCGGCAAACCTTTCCATGGAGGAGGCGAAGCGTGAGGACAGATCCAGGCAAAAAGGCAACAATTCTTGAAGAGGAGACCATCCTTTGAGGACATACATAATCAGGAGGCTTGTTCAGGCTGTTTTCGTCATGTTTCTCTCAACCGTCATGGTGTTTTGCATGATGCGTCTTCTGCCCGGAGACCCGATCCTGTTGTACTTGACACAGGACGAATACGCCCGGACATCTCATGAAGAAATCAAAGCCATCAGGCATAAGTTTGGGCTTGACAGGCCCCTGCCCCAGCAATACGTCGATTGGGTGAGGGGGATTCTGCACGGTGACCTGGGAGACTCCATATTCTTTGGCAGCACGGTCACCGAAGAGATTGGAAGGGCCTTGCCGGTAACTTTCCACTTGGGCATCATTACATTCATACTGGCCAATCTGATAGGGATACCCGCAGGGGTGATATGCGCGGTAAGGAGGGGGAAGTGGTCAGACACGACCCTTACCGTCTTTGCAAACATAGGGATCACGGCCCCCGTCTTCTGGCTCGGCATCCTTCTGATATACTTGTTTGGACTCTACCTCGGATGGCTGCCCATCCAGGGATATACCTCTCCCCTTGATGACTTTTCCCTGAGCGTGGAGAAAAGCATCATGCCAATAGCATGCCTTCTCCTCTTCCCCCTTTCCGGAACCGTCAGGCAGACGAGGTCTGCCATGCTCGAGATCATAAGGCAGGACTATATCCGAACAGCCTGGTCCAAGGGCTTGACGGAGCGCACGGTCATCTTCAGGCATGCCTTAAAGAACGGGATTATCCCGGTGGTAACCCTTGCTGGCATGGGGATTCCGCATATCATCGGCGGCCAAGTACTTGTAGAAACTGTATTCAACATTCCCGGCATGGGCCGCCTGGCCGTGGAGGCCTTATTCAATCACGATTACGCTATCGTGCAGGGCATCGTCTTGATAATATCCGTGGTTGTGGTCCTGTCGAACCTTCTTGTAGACATATCCTATGGGTGGTTTGATCCAAGGGTACGTTATGAGTGATCGGGAAACCCTATCGGTAGCCGGCATGGAAGATCGAGGGACGGAATTTGAAGAGGGTGCTCCTCGTGTGAAGGGGCTTAAGAGGTTCTACAGGACGTTCTTCGGACGAAAAGTGGTGGCCTTCGGGCTCGTCGTAATAGTAGCCCTTGTCATAACAGCCGCTTTCGCCCCCTTCATCGCACCCTATGACCCCTACAAGCAGGACCTTGACAAGATCTTGCAAAAACCCAGTGCGGCGCATTTGTTGGGGACCGACACCCTGGGAAGAGACGTTCTCAGCCGTATCATCTTTGGGACCCGGACATCCCTACTGGTGGGGATCGTGGCGATTTTCATGGCCGCGAGCATAGGCATGTCATTGGGCCTCGTTGCCGGGTATTTCGGAGGACTTGTTTACACCGTGATAATGAGACTCATAGATGCATTGATGACTTTTCCGATGATTCTCCTCGCCCTCACAATTGCCACGGTACTTGGGGGAGGTCTCAAAAACATCATAATCGCCCTTGGCATCAGCCTCGTGCCTCCCTACGCACGGCTTATGTGCGGGCAGGTGCTCACGGTAAAGCAGAACGACTATGTCCTGGCGGGACGAGCCATGGGAGCAGGGAATCTTCGGATCATGTTCCGACATGTGGCCCCTAATTGCTTCCCCCCTCTCATTGTCCTCATGACAATGATGATGGGCAGTGCTATTTTGGCCGAAGCGGGCCTGAGCTTTCTTGGCATAGGCATCAAACCCCCCGGGGCCGCCTGGGGTGCCATGGTAAGCGAAGGATACCGTTATCTACTTACAACGCCGGTACTTTCTTTTGCACCTGGCATTGCCATCATGCTCGTGGTATTTGCCTTTAACATGGTGGGTGACGGTTTGAGGGATGCCTTGGATCCTAGGCTCAGGGGTGCATTATAGGCCAGAGGTTTCAAACAGGGAAGGACGTAGAGCTATGTCGGTTATTTTGGAGGTAAGGGACCTCAAGACCTATTTCCACACGGACGCCGGCCTGGTAAAGGCGGTGGACGGAGTCTCTTACCATATTGATGAGAGAGAGATCGTAGGGCTCGTGGGTGAGAGCGGTTGCGGCAAGTCTGTCAGCCAGTTGTCGGTAATGCAACTAATTCCAGTACCTCCGGGGGAGATAGTGGACGGGGAGGTGATCTTCGAGGGGCGGGATCTTCTCAAATTTGATGCGAAAGGTCCCCAGATGCGCTCCATAAGGGGAGGGAAGATCGCCATGGTGTTCCAAGAGCCTATGACATCCCTTAATCCCGTGCTGACGATCGGCCGGCAGCTTACTGAAGGTCTTGAGCTTCATCTCGGGATGGACAAAGGTGGAGCAAGAAGGCGCGCCGCTGAGTTGCTGGATATGGTGGGGATTCCGGATGCGGAGAGGCGTCTGGATGACTACCCTCACCAGTTCAGCGGAGGTATGAGACAGAGGGTGATGATCGCCATGGCCATTTCCTGCAACCCCCATATCATTATTGCAGACGAGCCCACCACTGCCCTGGATGTGACCACCCAGGCCCAGCTCCTGGAACTTATGAAGGACATGGTGGCACGCTTCAATGCATCGCTCGTTATCGTCACCCATAATCTGGGTGTGGTGGCCCGTTATGCTCAGCGGTTGTATGTCATGTATGCCGGCCACATAGTAGAGACAGGTACATCAAAGGAGATATTTGGAGATCCTCGTCATCCGTACACCATTGCACTTCTTAAATGTGTCCCCAGACTTGACGAGGAGACGGGCAGAAAGCTTGTACCGATTGTTGGGATGCCACCCAACCTGATCAATATGCCCCCAAGTTGTGCATTTCGTCCCAGGTGTCCCTACCACATTGAGAGGTGCCAGACAGATCCCTGGCCTGAACTCAGGCATGTCGAAGGCCAGCATTTCGTATCCTGTCATGTGGAGACATGATTTCAATGAACCCATCAGAGGACGGCAAAATAGTAGAAGTGAAGGACATGAAGATGTACTTTCCCGTGACCCGGGGACTTCTTCGTGGCAAGGTTGCCGACGTGAAGGCAGTGGATGGCGTCACTTTTCATGTGAGGAAAGGGGAGACCCTGGGCTTGGTCGGCGAGAGTGGCTCTGGCAAGACCACCACCGGGCGCTGCATTTTGAGGATCTACGAGCCTACAGCGGGCCAGGTGATTTTTGAAGGAAGGGATATCACCCATATGCCGGAAAAGGAGGTGAGGCCTCTGAGGCGCCGGATGTCCTTGGTGTTTCAAGATCCCTACGGCTCCCTCGACCCTCGACAGAGTGCCGGCAGCATCGTTGGGGAGCCCTTGAAGATCCATGGGCTTATCAAGAACAGAAAAGAATACAGGGAGAGGGTAGCGGAGTTATTTCGGATTGTAGGTCTTGATCCGGGTATGATGGACCGTGTGCCACACGAATTCAGCGGTGGCCAGAGGCAGCGCATAGGAATTGCCAGGGCCCTCGCGGGTGAGGCGTCTTTGATTGTATGCGATGAGCCTGTCTCTGCGCTGGATGTCTCTATTCAAGCTCAGGTCCTCAATCTGCTCGAAGAATTGAGAGAAAAGGTGAAAGGTTTGAGCTACTTGTTTATTGCTCATGATCTATCCGTTGTCAGGCACATCAGTGACAGGATAGCCGTGATGTACCTGGGACGGATCGTTGAAATCACTGATAAGAAGAGTCTTTATGAGAAACCGCTTCATCCTTACACAAGAATATTGTTATCTTCGGTCCCGGTCCCGGACCCATTTCTCGAGGAGAAACGACAGAGAATAGTTATTAAAGGAGAGGTCCCCAGCCCATTGAATCCCCCACAGGGGTGCAATTTCCACCCCAGATGCCCGGATGCAATAGGAGAATGCAAGAAAGTGATCCCTTCGCTCAAAGATATAGGTGGAGACCACCAAGTCGCCTGTATCAGGGTATAGCCTTTTTACATGGATGGAAGCCGGCTAAAGAGGGAGTTACAAGAACCTTGGCTGCAGGGATACTGTCCTGCTCCAGAGATGTTGTTTCCACTTTTCTCTTGACCCATCGGAGTGAATTCCATATAGTCAACCTGTAAGGAAAACAGGGTCTTATGAGCCGGGAGTTTTGCACCCCTTGAATCACGGCGAAGTAATGGCAGTGTCGGGGAGCAACTTCAGCCCCCCCTATAAGCGTTCCCCTGCCATGGGGATAAACCCATTCAACCAAAGGAGGTTGGCGATGAAGCAGAGGAGATGTGCATTCATAACGGCGTTTCTGGTTATGGGCCTGCTGGGGTCATTCAGCCTTTTCGGTTGTGCCGGCAAGGAGGTAGCACCGGTTGATGCCCAGTGCAACGCCAAAATTGAGTGGCAGGTGGTCAAGGAAGTACAGCTCACGAGGTTTGAGTGTGCTGTGGGCAAGCACGGTGGACAGCCCGCCCTGATTTTCACCGTAGGCCTCAAGAATCCCACTCAAAACCCCGTTCGCTATCGTGTCAACATCTTTCTGGAAGACATGGACAAGGCCGCCGGGTATTTCGTACCGCGGAAGGGCAAACCCCCGGTGGTGAAGCCCGGCCAGGGAACCACCATCAAGATTCCTTTCATTGGGCTGGATCGGGAATCCAAGAAGATACTGGTGGTGGTCAAAACGGTGGAAAGTTGAGGATTGTAGGCATGAGTTAACCAATTTCAAGACGGCAAGGAGGGAATGGCAATGAAAAAGGCAGGCATGAAGATTATGCTTTTGGCTTTGGTGACGCTTTGCTCCGTGGTTCTCATGGCTTCAACAGGTCTGGCACGAACACAGTTCATCTCCATCGGCACGGGAGGTACCGGCGGAATCTATTATCCCTATGGTGGCGGCGTGGCTGAAATCTGGTCCAAGTACGTTCCAGGGGTCAAGGCGGTGGCTGAGGTCACCGGCGCCAGCGTGGAAAACGTCAAGCTGGCCCACAAGGGAGAGACGGTTGTCGGCGAGGTGATGGGTGATGTAGCAGAGGCCGGGTTCAAAGGAACGGGCAAATTCAAGGGAAAGAAACACAATATCCTTGCCATGGCCATCATGTACCCCAACCTGCTCCAGGTGGTGACCTTGAAAAAAAGCGGCATAACCAACATTGAGCAGGTCAAGGGAAGGCGTATCAGTACCGGCAGTCCCGGCAGCGGCACAAACTTCATGGCGGAAAACGTGTTCAAGGCCCTGGGGATTCCCCTGAATTCATACAAGGACAGCCGCCTGTCCTTCACTGAGAGTGCCAACGCCTTGCGAGATGGGACTATCGAGGTGGGTATCTGGTCGGTGGGACCCGGCACCAGCTCCATTTTGGACCTGGCGACCACTCACGATATCCATATTATCGGCTTTACGCCGGAGCAAGTGAAAAAGATATTGGCTTACAACCGCAACTACTCGGCAGTAGAACTGGCCGGAGGGGTGTACCGGGGAGTGGATAAGCCGGTTCCCACCATCGGGGTCTGGAACGTGATGATATGCCAGCGTTCCTTGTCCACCGACCTGGTCTACAGGCTGGTCAAGGCCCTTTACGAGCATAATGATTATCTGCTCAAGATCCACCCCTCGGCGGCATATACCACGCCGGAGAATGCGGTGAAATACTCACCCATCCCCCTGCACCCCGGTACCATAAAGTACCTGAAAGAAAAGGGTATCCAGGTACCTGCCGGACTTATACCTTAACGAGGGTGAGGAATGGCCCGGGCCGGACGGAGGTCGATTCTGGCGGCAACCGGCCTGGGGCTTTTCTTGCTGGTGGTCGGTCTGCTTGCTCCGGGCGGATTGGAGCTGAGAGTGACACCGGTGAAAGGGGGACAGCCTCTTCTGGTGCTTCCCATGGAGCCAGGTGAACGCTTTACCCTCCACTATTACCACTCGGTGGAAAACGCCCCTATCTGGGAGGTCCACAGTCTGGATGCCAGGGGGCGTATTTACATCGAAGAAGAACGTTACCTCAAGTTCGGCGCAGGGATGGGCCGCATGCCCGGAGTGGGGCGTATGGTCAAGAGGGGGCCCTACGAGGTCATCGAGAACATGCACATGCCCACGGGCAACTTTATCCTGCGAGTGGGTAGTCCAGGTGTGGATCACACGGTCATCTGGAGGGGCCGTCGGGAAAACTTATCCGCGGTGGCACCACACGTGGCCGTTCGATTCAGGGCCCAGCCGGTCAGCCTGTTGTATCGGGTGTGGAGGCTGTTTTTCCCACATCCCGCCACCCCCGGAGCCAGGAGCGATTGATGTCCGAGACAAGCCTTTCCAAACCCTCTACATCTCCCAGTAGGGTTTCCAAGGCAGGTAACGCAGTGGCCCCGGATCAAAGCCGATCCTTGGTGGCGATCACGGGCCGAATCGTGATGGTTCTTGCTGTGGCCTTGAGCCTGTTCCAGCTCTACTCAGCGGGCATCGCTGCGTTGACTGCCCTGGTGCAACGATCCATACACCTGGGAGCCATCCTGTCCTTGACCTTCCTGCTCCGACCCCCTTTCAAGGGGGCCCGCAAGGACCGGATCAATCTCTGGGTGGTAGTGGACTGGGCCCTGATTCTGGTGACAATCTATTGCACCTATTACATCATCCACAATCTCACGGCCATCTTTGAGCGCCAGGGGGATTGGTTGACCAGCGACCTGGTGGTAAGCATCATCGGCACCCTGCTGGTGATGGAGGCCTGCCGACGGGTGATAGGGCTGGTGATGACCGGGATCTGCACCGCTGCCATCCTGTATGCCTACTTTGGTCCCTATATGCCCGAACTCATTATCCATAAGGGCTACAGCGTGGAGCGCATCTCCACCACGTTATGGCTGACCACCGAGGGCATTTTCGGCCTGCCCCTGGGGGTGGCGGCCACCTTCGTGTTCGTTTTCGTGCTGTTCGGCGCCTTTCTGGAGGCTACCGGTGGGGGAAGTTTTTTCATTGAGTTGGCCTATGCGCTTACCGGTCGTTTCTCGGGCGGGCCGGCCAAGACAGCGGTGGTGGCCTCGGGGTTCATGGGCTCTGTTTCGGGTTCGGCCGTGGGAAACGTTGTGGCCACCGGCTCATTCACCATCCCCATGATGAAAAAGGTCGGCTACCGGCCACATGTAGCCGGGGCTATCGAAGCGGCCGCATCCACCGGAGGCCAGTTGATGCCCCCCATCATGGGCGCCGGCGCCTTCCTCATGGCCGAGTTCACCAGCACCAGTTACCTGACCATCATCAAGGTGGCCCTGGTGCCGGCCATAATGTACTACATTACCGTGCTGCTTTTCGTGCACTTCGAGGCCAAACAGTTCGGGCTGGAGGGGCAACCCCGTGAGTCACTGCCGCACATGTGGACCGTGTTGCGCCGGGGGCTGCATTTCATCATTCCGGTGGCGATCTTGATCTACGTGCTGATGGCCAACTATTCCCCCATGATGGCTGGTTTCGTGGCCGTGCTCAGCACCCTGGCGGCCAGCCTGGCAGCGGACGCTATACGATGGGCCCTCGGAGGCCCCCTTATTTCAGGGACAGAAACCGAACGAGAAGGCATTGCCCAGTTTCTCTGGCGCGAGGCAAAGATGGTTGCCGGGGCCCTGGAAAAAGGAGCCGTCAATGCCGTCATGGTGTCCATTGCCTGCGCGGCGGCCGGCATCATCGTCGGCATGGTCACCCTGACAGGAATGGGGCTGAAGTTTTCCAGCCTGGTCCTGGACCTGAGTTTCGGGATCAAGGCATTGGCCATTCTTCTGATCGGTGCAGCTTCCCTGGTGCTGGGCATGGGGCTGCCGGTGACCGCCAGTTACATCGTGCTGGCCACCCTGGCAGGACCAGCGCTCCTGGACATGGGGGTCCCTCTCCTGGTGGCACACATGATCGTCTTCTGGTACTCCCAGGATGCCAACGTCACCCCTCCGGTGAGCCTGGCCAGCTTTGCCGGCGCCGGTGTAGCCAGGGCCAATCCAATGCAAACCGCCTTTACTTCCTGGAAGCTGGCCAAGGGTCTTTACATCATCCCCCTTGTCATGGCCTATCGGCCCCTGTTGGGCATGGGCAAGGAATACGTCCTGCTGAACGGGCAAGTAGTATGGGCCATGATCACCACCACCCTGGGGCTGGTGGCCTTTGCCTCCACGCTGGAACGCTATTTTCTGCGCCGTGCTACCTGGACGGAAACTTCCCTGTTCTTTCTTGCTGCAAGCGGTCTGTTCTGGCCGGCCTACTGGGCGGATTTCGCCGGGATGATCGCCTTTGCCGTCGCTGTCCTATTGCAGAAATTCCACAGGATGGAAAAACCGTAACCGCGAGGTCGGCAAAAGAGCTGCAAGACTCCTCCCCT
>JAFDIC010000148.1 GCA_019308525.1 Deltaproteobacteria bacterium | reverse complement strand
GACAAAGAATAACCCTTTTTGTCCCCACAAGCAGATATTATGGATTTAAGTTATTGGAGAATCAGTCCTTATGTCAAGAAAAAGGATTGGAGAAGACAGGAGGCCCCTCATCCGACTCACAAAGGGCCAGCAGAATAGGGGCATTGATATTGACCTTTGACATCCTTGATGATAAGGGCCAGATAGAGTCTTACGGCCTCACAGGGAATCCCTTTTTTACTGGTAGAGGGACCCCGATTTCATCGCTGCCGACCCTATGGCGGCTTTAAGCGTTGTCGGAGGACAGATAAAAGGGCTAGATCTTCTTGTTGCCCGGAAAGGATGCGGCACAGGAAACCAATTTGTGAAAATTTCTATGGGGAATCCAGATCATCGTCGATCAGGCTTTGGGCGACAGGTCGTCAAGCTTTGATCTTCTTGGTCTTTGGCATGATGTGGGTAGAGGTGCCCAAAAAGATCTCGGCAGCCTCCCCGACCGTCTCTGAAAGGGTGGGATGGGGATGGACGGTAAGGGCAATGTCGGTGGAAAGGGCGCCCATCTCAATGGCAAGGGCACCTTCGGAGATCATCCCTTCTGCTTCGTGTCCTGCAATACCGAGACCAAGTATTCTTCCCGTTTCAGGATCAATGATGAGCTTGGTAACGCCCTCTACTTCGCCCATGGTCACGGCCCTGCTGGAGAATTTCCAGGGAAATCTTTCGACCTTTACGTGTATACCCTTTTTATGTGCCTCTTCCTCTGTGAGACCGCACCAGGCGACCTGGGGATCAGTATAGACCACAGCAGGTATGGCACGGACATCAAATGCGGATGGCTCTCCGGCTATGACTTCAGCGGCTACCTTGCCTTCGTGAAAGGCCTTGTGGGCCAGCAAGGGCCCTCCTGCCACGTCGCCTACCGCAAGGATGCGCTCATCCGTAGTGCGTTGTTGTTCGTCCGTAACAACAAAACCCCTTTCGTCCACCTTGACCCCGGTGTTCTCGAGGCCTATCCCCTTGGAATTGGGCCGCCTTCCCATGGCAACCAGGACCCTGTCAAACTCCTGTTCATGCTTCTCAGGTTCACCCTCAAACTTCACCAGGACCCTGTCCCTGGATACTGTTAGTGATCTGGCCACGGTGTTGAAATGGATTGCCTCAAACATGCTCTCTAGTCTTTTGATAAGAGGCGCTGCAATGTCCGGGTCAGCCCCCCGAAGGAGCCTGTCGCTCCTGACCGCAAGGGTTACCCTTGATCCAAGGGCCGAGTATACACCGCCCATCTCGAGGCCCACGTAACCGCCGCCAAGGATCAGGAGGGAGCCAGGGATCTCCCGTAGATCGAGCGCATCCGCGGAATACATGACAGGGCCACTTTCCTGGTATTCTATGCCCTGGAAAGGGGTTGGGTGGGAGCCCGTTGCCAGGATGGCATGGCGGAACTTCACGCGGCCTATCTCGGAATCCTGGAGTCGTACAACCCCAGAACTCTCAAAGCGGGCCTTCCCCTGTATGAGCTGAACGCCCCGCTTCCTGGTCAACGTGACCAGTCCGTCTGCGAGCTGATCTATGACCCCTTTTTTCCATGCCCTCACCTTTTCAATGTCAATTTCTGTCTTGCCAAACTTGAGGCCCATGGCGGATGCCTTCTGTGCACTGGTAATCAACCCGGCAAGGTAAAGGAGGGCCTTGGAGGGAATGCAGCCCCTGTAAAGGCATTCACCCCCAGGGCGTGGCTCCATGTCCACCATGGTAACATCGAGTCCCAGGTCTGCCGCCCTGAAGGCAGCAGCGTAGCCCCCCGGGCCGCTCCCGATGACCAGTATCTCCGTATCAAGCTCAAGTTCTCCCATTACCATTGTTCATCCATCCATCCATAAGGGGCTCTTATCGTCACTATATCATCGTAATGAACAGTTCCTCCGGGTCTTCCAGGGCCTGGGTGATAGCGCGCAAGAACGCTATGGCATCGGCACCGTCCAGGACGCGGTGATCAATACACAGGACCACTGGCATCATGGGCCTTGGTACGATCTCGTAATCATCTCCCTTTTTCTTGACCACGGGTTGCATGCTCGTGGAACCCATACCCAGGATGGCCACTTCCGGGAAATTGATGATCGGTGCGAAAAACCCACCCCCCATGGGACCTACGTTGGTGATGGTGAAGGTGCCGCCCTGCATCTCCTCCAGGGATGCCTTACCTTCCCGTGTCCTTTGAACAAGCCCTGCAAGCTCGATGGCAAGCTCAGTGATGCTCTTGCGATCAACCTCTTTTATTACAGGGACCAGGAGTCCCTTTTCAGTACTAACCGCAACTCCGATATTAAAGTAGTGTTTGATGATGATATCCCCTGACTCCGTGTCGTAGGAGGAATTAAACCTCGGGTACATCTTCAGCGCCGTTGCGACCGCCTTCAGGGCAAATACCGTAACGGTCAATTTCCCCCCCTTTGCCTCGATCTCCTTCTTGTGCTTGGCGCGGAAGGCATCCAGCCTGCTCATGTCAATCCAGTCCTGGTTATGGACGTGGGGGATATTTGCCCAGGCAAGGGCCATCTGCTTGGCAGTGGCCCTGCGAACCGAACGTACGGGGACACGCTCGATGGGGCCCCACTTTGAAAAATCCGGCAGCGGTGGAGCAATTTCCCCTTCTCCTGGTATCTGCCGGGAGATCTCTCTGGTTTCCGGGGCTGCCGTGACTTCTTGGACCTCGCCCACCGTCCTTTCCTCTCTTACACCCTCTTCGGAAGACTTGCGCACATCCTCTGCGGTCACGAGTCCTCCCGGACCAGTTGGCTTTACGAGGCGCAGGTCCACCCCGAGTTCCCTGGCAAGACGCCTGGTGGCAGGCGAGGCGGGCACCGGACCGGCCTTTGGCTCCGGGGCAGGGGCAGGGCCTCGTTCTATGATCGGCTCGGGAAGGCCATTGCGGAAGGTCATAAGTGTATCCCCCACCTTGACCGTGTCCCCCGGTTTTACCATGATTTCTTCAACAGTCCCGGTAAAAGGCGACGGTATCTCCACGGCCGCCTTGTCCGTTTCCACCTCGATGATCGGGTCCCCTTCCTTTACCTTGTCTCCAACAGAGACAAGAAGGGCAAGCACCTCCCCCTCGTGAATGCCTTCACCCAGGTCTGGTAGTCTAAAAGGTCTGGCCATTTTCGCCCTCCTCCTAGGTACTCAATACTTCCTTTGCTGCCCGAACAATCCGGTGGCTGGTGGGCAGGTACGCATTCTCCCTCTGGAACAGGGGGATAATTATGTCAAAGCCGGTTACGCGGGCAATTGGGGCCTCGAGGTAATAGAATGCCTTTTCCATGATTCTCGATATGACTTCAGCCCCTGGACCGAAGCTCCGCGGGGCCTCGTGCACGATCAGGGCCCGGCCTGTTTTTTGTACTGACTTGATCAAGGGCTCCTCATCAAGGGGTGAGATGGTCAAGAGATCAATGACTTCAACTTCGACTCCATCCTCCTCCTGGAGTTGATCGGCTGCCGCCATGGCAGTCCTGATCATGGCACCGTAAGAAATCATCGTCAAGTCCTTCCCCTTCCTCAGGACCCTCGATTTACCTATGGGAAGGGTTTCTTCCTCCCCAGGCACATCTTCTCGAAATGCCCTGTAGATGGCCTTGCCCTCGAAGAATATCACGGGATCAGGGTCCCGGATGGCACTTACCAGTAGTGCCCTGGCGTTGCGCGGGCCCGAGGGTATCACCATCTTCACTCCGGGCATGTGTGCATAGAAGGCCTCCCGGCTCTCGGAATGGTGCTCAAGTGCCCTGACCCCTCCACCATAAGGGGTCCGGAGCACCATGGGGACATGAAAACTGCCCCGTGAGCGCCACCGCATTCGTGAGGCATGGCATTCGATCTGATGGAAGTTGAGGTAGGAAAAGCCGGAGAACTGGATTTCACACACCGGCCTGAGACCGTATATCGCCATCCCTATGGACATCCCCACGATACCCGACTCGGCAAGGGGTGTGTCCAGGACCCTTTGCTCCCCAAACTGATCCATAAGCCCTTCTGTTACGCGGAACACGCCGCCGTCCACGCCAACGTCTTCGCCCAGAACAATCACCCTGTCATCCTTCTCCATCTCCTGGCGAAGGGCCAGGTTAAGGGCCTGGACCATAGTCATCTTAGCCATGGCTTTCCTCCTTCTCCACGGAGCCCAACTCCCTGGCAAGCGCCTCCCTTTGCTCCTCCAGGTAAGACGGAAGCTCCGCGTAGGCGTGATCGAACATATCCAGGGGATTGCCGATCTTCTCCATGTACTCCTCCGCCCTGTCCACTGCCGCCTGAATACTCTCTTCGATTTCCTTTTCCATGGAGGTGACCATGTCTTCTGATAGGAGTCCCTTTTGAAACAAGTATTTCTTGAAGCGCGCAACGGGGTCCTTCACGCTCCAGGCCTCTACTTCATCATCTGTCCGGTAACGCTTTGGGTCGTCAGCAGTGGTGTGCATCATCATCCTGTAGGTGACACATTCTATGAAGGTGGGACCTCCGCCCGACCTGGCTCTATCCACCGCTTCGCTTGAGGCTGCGTAGACGGCCAGGATGTCATTTCCGTCCACCTGGATGCCCGGGATATCGTAGGCCAGGGCCTTCTGGGCCAGGGTCTTTGAGCGGGTCTGCCTGGAACGAGGGAGGGAAATGGCCCACTGATTGTTCTGGCACACGAATATGACGGGCAGTTGGTAGACCCCGGCCAAGTTCATGCCCTCATGGAAGTCACCTTCAGATGTGCCTCCATCTCCGAAGAATGTCATGGCCACGTCATCCTTTTCCCTGTACTTCATTCCCCAGGCAATTCCCACGGCGTGGAGGACCTGGGACGCCACGGGTATGGAAACGGGGAGATCATTATGCAGGGGCTCCTCCGGCCAGACCTCATTGTAACCACCAAGGTTCAGGATTACGGTTTCCATGCTCTTCCCACGCCACAGGTCAGCCGCGGTTTCCCGGAATGAGGGTGCGGTCCAGTCAGTGCTCCTCAAGGGTGTTACTGCTCCCAGTTGGGACGCCTCTTGCCCAGTGATAGGCGCAAACGTACCTATTCTGCCCTGTCGCTGGAGGTTCAACAACCTTTGATCAAATTTGCGGCCGAGCATCATGGCCTTGAACAACTTGACGAGGAGCTCTCCGGGTATTCCCGGTTCCAGGTCCTTGTCAACCTCCCCTTTTTCGTTGAGTATGGAGAGGTATTCCACTTGATAAGGAAGAGCTATTGGTTTCCTGGGCATAGTATCCTCCTCTAAAGGATAGGCTGGCTGTGAATATCACCGGATTTGTTCGCCTTCGCCGGAGTATCAGGTAGCTTGATGGCGAACAGCGCCGGAGGCCTTTGAAACTCCAGCCGGTTACCTTCCCATAATTCCCCGATTCCCGCCCCAGCGCGCTTCATTGGCCTGGTATAGATTCTGTTTCAAATAGGATAGTCCCCCAATTCGGTTTATTAAATGCGGTGAACCATGTATTTTTCAAAGGAAAACACCGGATATGACATGGTTCCCCGAGTTGGCCTGCTTTGAGCCGGACGTGGGCATCTATGTTTTAGGGACTTTTATCGCTTGAACGTTTGTGCAAGTTGATGCATAAATAATTTTCTATTTCTCTGGCTGGAAAGAGGCCGATGGAAAAGGAGGAACCAAAACAATGATAAATCATCGTCGTGACAGGGGCAAATTTGGGCAAGCCGATCCCTACCCGGTACACCTTCTAAAAAGGGTTGACCGCCCCACGACCATTATCTATGAGGACAAGGTTCAACGAGTCGATGAAAGGGAAAGTGGCTTCAACAGGGCCGGCCGGGGAGATTTCGGTCCCAGGTTGAAGAAGGAGTATTTTCGCTTCGTAGGCAAGCATCCCCTTTCAGGGGCCCTGCTTCAAATGGGGTTCAACCTGCGTAAGATGGTGGACGGGGAAGTTGCCCCCGAGAAGGCCCCCATTCCCGATGATCCTCAATGGATCTCCGCCCATATCAAGGAAACGGCCTATTTCCTGAGGGCGGATCTTGTGGGCATTTGTGAGCTTCCTCCTTACGCTGTCTATAGCTATGGCGCATGGCACGGCGGTGAAAAGATAGAGCTGAATCACAAGTATGCAATCGCCATCCTGATAGACCAGGATACCCGCACAGAGGCCGCCACCACCGGACACGACTGGATAAGCAATTCCATGAGCTTCATGTCTTACACTTCTTCCGGGTTCATCGCATGTATTCTAGCCGACTACATTCGCAGGCTTGGCTATCCGGCCCGGGCCCATCATGCCCTTAACTACCAGGTCGTGGTGCCTCCGATCCTTCTGTGGGCCGGACTCGGAGAAATGTGCCGGATCGGGGACATAGTATTGAACCCCTTCCTCGGCCCCCGTTTCAAGGCGGCAGTGGTAACCACGGACCTGCCGCTTGCAGTGGACAGGCCCATAGATTTCGGGCTCCAGGATTTTTGCACCAAGTGTGGCAAGTGCGCAAGGGAATGCCCCGCAGGCGCAATCAGCCGGGGAGACAAGGTCATCCATAACGGGTATGAAAAGTGGCCCAATAACGTGGAGAAATGTACGGGCATGAGAGTGGGGAATAAGCACGGCGCAGGATGCGGTACGTGTATCAAGGCCTGCCCCTGGAGCAAACCCTACACCCTGTTTCACCGATCTGTCAACTGGACCATGAGGCACGTACCACCTGCTAGGCGCTTCGGAATCTGGGGTGATGACATTATGGGCTATGGAAAACCCGATCCGACGCGCAAGTGGTGGCTGGACCTGGAATTGGCTGACGGCCACCTCAGGATCCCCACAGGCCAGGCGGAAGCAATGGAATGAGAGATCAGCTCCCGGACATTCCAGGATAACGGGTCAACGGATGGCTTTTCACTCAACCGCGGGATAATTGATTTCCTTGAGTGTGGCCTTTATCTTTTCAAATGTCGCCGGTTATTCCCAGGTAATAGTGATCTTTTTCTTGTCAGAATCCCCTTCAACCCTTGAGATCCCTTCCAGCTCCTCCAACTCACGCTTGATGGTCATGACGCAGTGACCGCAGGAGATGTTCGGTACTGACAAGGTCTTTGTCTCCATGTTTATACTCCTTACTATGTTCTTGGGATATGCTACCTTTTTCATAGGTAATGACGATTATCACCATCTCAATGTTTCCACACACACAAATATGCCTCAAGAACTTTGTTCCGACTCGGCTTCTATGAGCCTCACGATATCCAGGAATAGTTTCTCCTCCCCTCGGATCTTCCATCCCGCCTTCCGGATGTTCTCTATGGTACGCCTATTGATGTTGGCCCCCGTCATTCTCTCGACCAGGGGATTCACCAGGTCGAAAAGGACACCCAAGAGAGGATTTTCAGGCCGCATGTGCTCCAGCAGCAGTAGCCTGCCACCCGGCCTGCATACCCTCCTCATTTCCTTGAGGCCTTCAACCGGATCGGGGACGGAGCAGAACACAAAGGTGGCGAGGACCGTATCAAACCGTCTGTCATCAAAACCCATATGCTGGACATCCATCTGAATCAGAGGGACATCCGTGGAGAGGCCTTGCACCCTCTTTTTCGCCCTTGCCAGCATCTTCAAACTCAGGTCCACGGCAACAGGTCTTGTCCCCTCTGGATAATACGGGAGATTCTTTCCGGTGCCAACCCCCGCCTCCAGTACATTCTCACCATTCAACCTCCCCAATAGTCTCTTCCTCCAGACCCTAAACCTCAACCACTCCATGGGTCCTTCAAAGAAATCGTACCACCGGGCCATTCGGTCGTACCTTTCTCTGGTCAGATTTCTCTTCCTTTCCGAGTCCATGCTGTCAACTCCCAAAACAAGGAATAAGCAATAGTATTTTATACCAAAATCCGAGAGGAGTCAGTGATAATCCAAAATCTTTGTCTTTCAAAATGAGGATAATTTCTTTATCAAAAAAGCTTGACAGGTAATACTACATTGTGGTATTCATTATAAACCTTTTTTTGAAAGGAGGTGGCGATATGGAAATGGACATGCAAGACGCTGGTGACATGTGCAATGGGTTCAGGAGCTATGTCTTCATCCCGTCTTCCATCGAGCAAAGCAAGGTCGTGGGCACCACTGTCTATGGTTCCCAGGTAGTGGCCGTGGAAGACCCATATGACGATGTAAACAGGCCGTATTCTGAGATCGCATCTTCATATCCGTGGGGCTTCGTCAACATCTATCTCAACAATGAGGATATTCGCTTCCTGGACAAGGAAAAAACCCCGGTAAGGGACGGCGATCAGGTGTCCATTATACCTGCCATTGCTGGCGGGGCATCCCTTCTTTTGCCGGGCTAAACCGGCCAGGGCCAGCAATGGATCCAAGCGATCTTAGTGGCATGAAAAAAAGCCTTTACAGTGATATCACAATGTGGTATTTTGTATCTAAGTTTTTCAGAGGGCCGGCAACGGTTTCATGGATCTTGCTTTGTGGCTTCTAGAGCCCAGCAAACCCTTTAAGGAGTCCTCGATCCGATTAGCCAGTTTCCATCCATAAATGGCCCTTTTTCACAATCTCTGCGTCAATCTGCGGAATTATTTGTGCGGCATACTACAGTATGCCTCCGCGTAATTCCTTGATTTCCTTGATCTCATAA
>JAFDIC010000147.1 GCA_019308525.1 Deltaproteobacteria bacterium | reverse complement strand
CAACGCCAGCATATTCTATGACAATGTCAAGGTCCCCAGGGCATACAGGCTGGCCGGGCCAGGCCGGGATTGCCGCTTCTATTACGGGATTATTTCAGGAGGGCAATGGCATTCTGCAATAATATCCCTGGGGATTGCCCAGGCCGCCTTTGATCTGGCACTTGATTATACCAGGGAACGAAAGAGTCACGGGAGACCTGTCAGAGAATGGAGCATGGTGGCGGGCATTCTTGCGGACATGGCGGTTCAACTGGAGATAGTGCGAGGGGCGGTTTACAACTACGGGTGGATGCTGGATCATCCCGAGGCATACGGAGCAAGTTTTTCCAGTGAAATGATGTCGAAGGCAGGCATCGTTAGGATTTTTTCTGCGGATGCCGCTGTGTGGATCACCAACAAGGCCATGGAACTGATGGGATCCAATGGCCTTTCGCCCGAGTTCCACCTCGAGAAATACCTCAGGGATGCGAAGGTATTACAGCTTTGGCTGGGAGGGCAGCAGGTCTCCAGATATCGCGTCGTCAAGGGATACTATGATTATACCGTGCCCTGAAATACACTCCCGTCAAATTCCGGGGCATTCCACAGGAGAAGAGGGTGCACTCCGCCATGTTTCAGCAGAGCGCATGTTCAATATTGTGAAAACTTTTGGCAAAAGGGACATAACAGGAGGTACGCCATGGTCAGGGTAGTATTCAGCTTCGACGTCGAGCCAGAGCGGCAGGAAGAGTATCTAAGAGCAACCGAGGAAAGGATCAAACCCTACTGGGAATCCCATGGGTGCCTGTCATATCAGGTCTGGCAGGCTGAGGGATCAACGAAATTCATAAAGGAGATGTTGTTTCGAGACATGGCCTCAAAGGAAAAGACCATGGCGATGAAGGACGAGGAGTCCAATTCCATCAGGGCCCTCTGGCGGAGCTTTGTCAAGGAAGTCTCAATAGAAACTCATATTCGAAAGGCATAGAGGGGGCATTCTGCTCTTGCTACAATCGCGCCTGTCGCCTTCCCTTTGGGGCCGTTGCATAGACCGGAATGGCATAGTACCAGAAAGTTTGCATGTTTTTTTCCAGGTAACTGGGGAAATCCAGAACTATGAGTGAGGACTTGGGGTGCCTGTATTTCCTGATCATTTCCTTCCCGTTCCAGGTCGTGTCCCAGGCATCGTCGATTATCTTAAAGACGTCTCTTACATATTCTCCACTCCGCGGGATCTTTGACTGGGACATGCACTTCAATACCAGGACCACTTCTTCATTTAGCAGCATTTTTTCCAGTCGATTCCAGAGCCTTTCAAATCGCTCTTCTTTTCTGAAAATCTTCTTCAGCAGCTTCGTGAAGGAAGTCACCCCAGACGCATCGGCCAGGACGTATCTTTTCTTCTCCAGGAGCCGTCGAAGCATACCTTCCGCCTGTTGGATGCCGCTTTGGGTAAAGGCGTACGCAAATATGAGGTGGGGATATTCTGTCTTCTTGTTGGCCTCGATCAAATCAAGGATTTGCGATTCCCTGAGAAGCCAGTCAATGGAGACGCCATATTTCAAATGGATGGCTTCGAGGAATTTCCTGGACGGTTTTGTCCTGCCTGTTTCGATATCTGCGAGGTATCCCTTGGAGTAGCCTATGAGTCTGGAGAACTCCTCCTGGGACAGGCTCTCAATCGCCCTGATAGCCTTTATCTTTTCTGAAATGTCAGTCATTCCGGTGTTGAAGTGTCGGTCACGTCTTGTGTTACGCCTGCTCCGGCTCCCCTGCCGTCACTCTATTAGGTAAATTCTGGAGTTTCAAGGCAAAAATCTTGCCCGAGAAGGCCTGAAAATTGCTTGACAGCGTGTGTCCCATATGTGATAGAGTTTCTAACAATCGTTTATTATAAGGTTTTGATCGTAATTTAAGAGAAATTTGGCAGGAGTCTTGATCAGCAATCTCAAACCACTTACCTGAAAGGAGGGGGAGAGCAATGAAAAGAAGAGTAACCACACTGTCAATTGCTTTGATCACCTTGGGCATACTTTGTGCGATTCCCTTTTACTCGGCAGCGGCTTCGGAAAAGCTCCCTGACACCCTGACATGGGGGATCAGGGCTGCGAGGGGGAGTTCCTATGTCATGGACTTGGCCCTGCTGAAGTTATGGGAAGAAAAACTTGGCATCAAATGCTTTACCACCCAGGTTGCAAGCTCCGTTGCAGCATTTCCCAAACTCAAGCGGGGGCGGCTGACCGTGTGGAAGAGCGGGTTAAGGGATGCATACCTGGCTAATAACGGCCTTCAGGAGTACAAGGGAAAAAAATATGATATTCGAATGTTTTACAAGACCATAGACGTTCATTTCGGATTTGTGGTGCTTCCACGCTCCGGCATCAAGAAAATGGAGGACCTGGCGGGCAGGACAATAACCTACACCTCCAAGAGGGCCGTTACCATGACGGAATGTGGCAATGCCTTGCTGGAGTTTTACGGGATAAAGGATAAGGTGAAAAACATCCCCAATCTTCCCATGAAAGAGAAACACGCGGCATTGATTGAGGGAAGGGTTGACGCAAGTCTTGAGGGACTTCCAAACCTTGACTCAATCTGGAGGGATGCCCCTGACGCATTTCCCCTGAAGATTTCAAAGGAAGCCGCAGCCTATGTGGACTCCAAGTATCCGTGGTTCTGGGGTGAGATAGCGCCAAGGGACTGGAGAATGTACAAGGGGAATTACGTGGGCGTGGGTCCGGGGCTGGATTACCCCCTTTACACCGTAGCGACTCCGGTCTCTACCTATGTATATGCAACCACCAGTGAGCACCTTGTCTACACGTTGCTCAAGACCATGTACGATAATTTTGGCTCGCTCTTGAAAGTGCATCCCTTCTTCAGGGACTACGAGGTTCATAAGATTGCCAGCGCAAAGGTTACAGTCCCCTATCATGCAGGCACAGTGAGATACCTGAAGGAAGTCGGGGTGTGGACCCCGGAAATGGAAGCAAACCAGAAGAGGCTGCTCGCCAGGCTGGGTAAATCAAAGTAGACCTGTAGAAAGGTAAGGGTGCGCACGGAAACGGGGAATCCCGCAAGACGACCGTCACGGGGATTCCCCTGTGGATACGATGTATTCGCCCTTACGTGGTGAATGGCGAAGCACGCAGCAGCGGCGGAACAAGGGGGATGTGAGACATATGAGCGTCGTAGCCCCGGGGAATCGGAAAAGCCACACCTTTGATCTTCCCAGTATGGGGACTCCAGAGCCATGGAAGAGGCTGCTGGACATAAGGACGGCCAGGGGGGTAATCCTTAATGCCTTTATCACACTTTTCTATGCCTACCACATAGCCTATCCCCTTGATGTATGGACAAAACATATTTCCCTTGGGCCCGACAGGTTCGTGATCCTGAGTATCATCCTGAGCCTGGTGATCGTATTCCTGTTCGTCCCGGCCAGACATCGGGTCCCCAGAGACAATATACCATGGTATGATTTTCTCCTGATGGGGGCAGTGGTGGTGGGGTGCGGCTACATGTTCGTCAACAATGAGATCATGGCCGAAGGCACACCCATAACCAGGGCTGGCATGGTGTTCGGAATCATCAGCCTTTTGGCCCTCCTTGAAGGGGTAAGGCGGACCATGGGCTGGTCCGTTGTGGCGGTCATTGCAGTGTTCTTTGCCTATGCTTTGACATGCAGCCACTGGCCCGGAATACTCTGGAGCAGGAAATTCTATTTTGATGAAGTGTTGTCCACCGTTTATCTATACGATAGTGGTATGTTCGGCCACATTGCGGCGCTCTGGGCCAAGATTGTGGTGCTTTTCATGGTCTTTGCTGGCCTGGTCATGGTTTCAGGGGCGGGCAGGGTGGTCATGCAACTGGCGCTGAGCGTCGTAGGTCATCTCAAGGGGGGGCCGGGCAAGGTAGCGGTGATCGGGAGCGGCGGACTGGGCTCCATCGGGCCGACCGGGCCCGCCAACGTGGCGCTCACGGGTTCTGTAACCATCCCCATGATGAAGTCAGCCGGCTATTCTCCTGCCATGGCAGGGGCCATAGAGGCTGTTTCTTCGAGCGCGGGGAGCCTTACTCCTCCGGTCATGGGGGCACTCACGTTCTTCATAGCGGAATGGCTGGAACTTCCCTACTATAAGGTTATCATGGGCGCCGTACTCCCTGCGTTCCTCTATTATGTAACTCTTATTGCCATGGTGGATTTTCACGCGAGGAGGAACAACATACCAGTCATAGACCGGAGCCACTTTCCCTCATTCTGGGCGGCACTGAAGAGGGGAGGTCATTACCTGGTGCCCATTGCGTTGTTCGTGTTTCTGCTACTTGGACCTAAATGGTCCATCCAGTCTGCGGTGCTCTATTCATCGGCACTTATGATAATCGTGGGCCAGTTCGGCCACAAGGAAGACAGGCTCAGACCTGGACGAATTCTGATAGGCCTCCAGAGAGGAATGCATGTCCTGGTCCAGATGGCGCCTATCTTTGCCGGGCTGGGCGTCATCATGGGGAGCCTTGAAATTACGGGTATGCCGGTACGCTTTGCTGGAATGGTCACATCTCTGGCCCATGGAAATATGGTCTTGCTCCTGGCCCTGACTGCCATCGTGAGCTACATACTTGGATCAGGGATGCCCATGATCGCCTGTTACTTCATCCTTGCCATAATTGCAGCCCCTTCATTGATTGAAGCGGGTGTCATGCCTCTGGCTGCCCACTGGTTTGTCATATGGGCGGCGCTGGTTCACTACTTCACCCCCCCGGTAATGCCCATGGCTATCATAGGTGCGGCCATTGCAGGAGCCAGCCTCTGGAAGACCAGTTTTTATGCCATTCAACTGGCCATTGCAATGGTTATAGTACCCTGGGTATTTGTCTTCAATCCCTGCCTGATGCTCCAGGGGACCCACAGCATCCTTGTGACCGGGATTACGTTGGTTGTGACGCTTGTCGGACTGGTAGCTCTTGCCGGAGGAGTACAGGGATACTTTGTGGAGAAGGCCAGCCCGGTTCAAAGGCTTGTCCTGGTGCTGTCCGGGGCCGGGATCATCTCCTGGCTCTACAGGCCGTTTCTGGGAGCAATAGGGGGCATCCTGCTGATCCTGCTCTTCTTTTGGCAGGGAGGGCATGTCTTGCTTCTGGACCGGTTGAGAGGGCTCAGGAGCCGTGAGGCGACAGGAAACCGAGGATAGGGCCGTATGTGGCACGGATGTGACGACCATGAACAGGGCAATGGATCTCTCCCGGCGAAAAATGCCCATGAGAACATATTCTCAATGGAGATCTTAATCCGAATTTCTTTCTAAAAAACTGCGGGAAGAGGGGGTAACAAAACAAATGTCATGGGAAAGACTTCAAGGACTTTACAGGGGTAATCCTGCCTTAAGGTGGCCATACCCCATAAGATACGACGTGGAGAACAACGTAGAAGCGGACGTGCTCGTGATTGGTGGAGGAATCGCCGGGTGCTGGGCCGCGATCAGTGCAGCAAGGAACGGGGCCAGGGTGGCGATAGTGGAAAAAGGATCGGTGCTGGGAAGCGGAGCCGGCACCGGTTGTGACCACTGGCAGTGGTCGATCTCTGGGGTTCCGGGAGTCAAGATCAGCGCAGAGGAATTTACCCGGGCCCTGGTGGACAATCACGGGGGGTACTGTAACGGGATAACCCGTTACATCCAGGCCCGCGAAGGGTATGACACCCTCCTCGACCTGGAAAAGATGGGCGGAAAGGTAAGGGATACGGAGGACGTGTTCAGGGGCGCCAGGTTCAGGGACGAGAAGACGAAGCTTCTCTTCGCATATGACTATGAGAACAAGATCGTCCTGAGGGTGTGGGGAACGACCTTCAAGCCGGCCCTGGTGAAGGAGCTCAAGCGGCTGGGAGTTGAGATGTACGAGCGGGTCATGGGAACAAGGTTGTTGACCGAAAAAAACGTGCATGGAACCAGGGTCATCGGTGCCACAGGGGTCAACGTGAGGACAGGCGAATTCTATGTCTTTCGTTCCAGTGCAACGATTATCACGAGTGCCAGACCTCAGAGAATCTGGACCTTTTCTACTGAACTGGCAGGATCAGCGGACCTGAGGACCCCGGGGTCGATTGGAGGAGGATATGCCATGGCATGGAAGGCGGGGGCCCAGTTTGCAATGATGGAAAAGTCTATTCAGCAGGGGATCACGATCCATCCATCAACGGCCCATGGCGCCGGACACCCCAGCAACACCTGGTACCCATGCTCGATCGTGGATGCCACGGGTAAGGAGATCCCGTGGGTAGACAGGGATGGCAACATCCTGAAGGACTTTGACGAAAGAACCAGGCCAGCACCCGGGCAAAAGTTCTTCATCAAGGGCGGGGGACAATCCTCCCTGCCCCACCAGGGTCTCCGTGAGTACATGGGGCCAAGACTGGCAAATGTTGATGCCATGCTGGAGAAGGGTGAGGTGACCCTCCCGTTGTATGCAGACCTCCCGGGCCTTCCGGAGGACGAACGCAGGGCTATTTTCGGTCTCATGGTGGGTCAGGAGGCCAAGACAAAGCTTACCTATATCAACTATACGAGGGCCGGCTTCGATCCTGACAAGGACATGCTTATGAGCTATCAGCAACTGATAGGGGGTGGAGGCTATGGAACGAGCGCCACTGGAGCCAAGTTCGTTGCTGGATTTCCCTACATACGAAACGCGCACAGCGGAATAAGCGGAGGACCGGTCGTGGACTGGGATTTGATGACAACGGTGGAAGGGCTGTATGCTGCGGGGGACGGGGTCCTTGGCGGCAATGACCACAGTCACGCGGCAGCGACAGGCAGGTATGCGGGCAGAAGGGCTGCCGTCTACGCACGGCAGGCCTCAAAAGGGAAACTGGATCGAAACCAGGTGAGAGAGGAAAAGCGCCGCGCCTATAGACCCCTGGAAAGGAAAGACGGGGTTCACTGGAAGGAGCTGCTGGCAGGTATCAACAAGACCATGCAGGCCTATTGCGGACAAGTAAAGAGTGAAAGTCTGCTTAAGATGGGACTGGAATTCTTTGATGATCTCAGGCACGTTGTGGATTCCGAGCTTTTTGCCAGCAATCCCCACGACCTGGGAAATGCGCTTGGGGTGGTGGATGTCCTGGTGACGGCTGGCGAGATAATCATACCAGCATGCCTGGCCCGTAGAGCCAGCAGTGTGTTCTTGCATTTCCAGAGGGCAGAGTATCCGGAACTGGATCCGCCTGAATGGAACAAGTTTGTCACTGTTTGGCAAGAAGACGGCGTCATCAAGGAAGGAGAGTTGCCCATAGACTATGGTTCGCCCTTTGAAGAGAATTACCTGGCCCATTGCGGCTTATGAGACTTGCCCTGCGAAATGTTCTGCGACCCCTGTGTGAGAGAGAAAATGGGCAAGAGATGAGAAACCGTCTACCCGGAGGGAAAAGAGATGAAGGATGATGAGATATACGTGGTTCCCAACCCGACTTCACCGACCAGGCCGGTCATTATCGACGAAGAGATCTGTACGGGCTGCAATGCCTGCGTCGAGGTGTGTCCGGCGGATGTGTTCATCCCGAACCCGGAAAAGGGAAAGCCCCCAATTCTGGTCTACATCGATGAATGCTGGTACTGTAGCCCCTGTGTAGATGTGTGTCCGGAACAGGGAGCCATCAGGCTGAACTATCCGTTGATGTGGAGGACCCCGTGGATGCGGAAGGAGACAGGCAAGCGCTACTGGGTGGGAATGAAAAATCCTCCGCCTCCAAACACAAAACCCCTGGCCTGAGGAATTGAAGAATTCCGGAGCGGTACACGGGAGGTCATGCATGAAGAAAATGACGCTTGATGAGTGGGAAAAGAAGTATATCAGGGGGCCGATTGAACAATTTGACCAGAAGAACACCATGTTTCTTCGTCCCCTGTGGGACCCCGAGGTAAACAAGCGGCTGGATGACTGGTCGTTCGTGGGAGAAGTCAAAGACAGGCCGGGCTACAGGATTGAAGATCTGGGCCTGAGATGGGCCGCGCGGCGCGGGACAATGCTTATGGGCCTGTTCAACTGGTACAAGCCCAATCCAAGTCCCATGACAATGGCCGTCAAAGATGCAATCCAGTCCCGGGACCCGAGCATGAAGACCATCACGGGTTTTGCGCCACCGGAGGGCGTGAAGATTGATACCAAGGATGTAGAAAGAGTCACGCGTATCGTAAAGAAGGCGGCCCGTTGGTTTGGGGCGGATGACGTGGGCATTTGCAGGCTTGACAGGAGATGGGTCTATTCCCATACCTTTCAATCTAAGGGGATGAGGCAGATCTCCCTGGAGCCCGGTACCGGGGTGAGCGGTGGGGAATCACTGCCACAGGAAATCCCCGAAGAATTTCAATACGCAGTGGTCCTTGTGTATGAAGAGGAATACGACCTGATCAAGCATTATCCGAGTCACATCGCTCATGCGGCAACGAGCATGGGTTACAGCAGGATGGCTGTTACAAACAACTATCTGGCTACGTTTATCAGGCATCTGGGGTACCAAACCATTGACTGTACTACGAATGACGTGGCCAATTCTATCCCCATGGCCATGCAGGCCGGACTCGGAGATATCGGCCGTAACGGCCTCCTTGTACACCCTAAGTGGGGACCGAGGGTACGATTGA
>JAFDIC010000146.1 GCA_019308525.1 Deltaproteobacteria bacterium | reverse complement strand
GTAACGGCATTCAAGCCTCAAATGACGATTTCCACTGTCTTGCTGTGGCAGGAAAACAGAAGTCACCGTGACTAGTCTTTGAGTTAGGCTTATGATTAAGTATGATTAAGAATGAAGTGAGAGTGAGTTGAAGTCTCTTAATTAAGGCCGAAGCATAAGGGACATCCTCTCGTGTGTCAAGGGAAAATGGATCACCATGAAAATATGCATTTCTGTGCCAGAGCACTAGAAGGCCAAACCTATCGGCTTGACCGACAAGAAAGGCTAAAGTATTGTCAACCGCAAAAAAAGCAGATGCCCAATCAAGGGCGTATTCTTCTCGGGGATGAAACGGTACAGATAGTCACATGGAACTTCGGATATTGAAAGGGGATATGCTGTGCCTGGTTACGGCTTCTATCTGGGGCTTTGCGTTCGTGGCACAAAGGGCGGGCATGGAATATGTAGGCCCCTTTATCTTCAATGGCGTCCGTTTTGCCCTGGGCAGCATGTCTCTCATACCTATTATTCTATGGAGGGGCAAGACCGGGGAACAGGGAGCGCATGATCCATCAAAAGGATCCTTAGCTTCGCTCATTAGGGGAGGCAGCCTCGCCGGGGTGGTTCTTTTCCTCGGAGCTTCTCTCCAGCAGGTGGGACTGGTCTATACCACGGCCGGAAAGGCAGGGTTCATAACCGGCCTCTATGTAGTGATTGTGCCTATTCTTGGCGTGTTTTTTCATCAGAGGACGCGCGGGGGCACATGGATTGGGGCCTTCATTGCTGCGGTGGGGTTGTATCTTCTTAGCGTTACGGGGAAGTTGAGTATCTCCCGCGGGGATTTTCTTGAACTCATCGGCGCCTTTTTCTGGGCAGTTCATGTATTGATTATCGGATGGCTGTCACCACGGATGTGCCCCCTAAAATTGGCATCTTTCCAGTTCGGCACCTGCGCTCTCCTGAGTCTGATAACGGCTGCATGGGTCGAGGCAGTTGTGTGGAGCGGCATTGTCCAGGCGGGTATCCCAATACTGTATGGGGGTCTTTGCTCTGTGGGGGTGGCCTACACCCTCCAGGTCGTGGCCCAGAGACACGCCAAACCGGCACATGCGGCTATCCTATTGAGCCTGGAGGCAGTGTTCGCGGCCCTGGGCGGGTGGGTTATACTGGATGAGATCCTCTCGTATAGGGGGATCATTGGGTGCGCCCTGATGCTTTCGGGGATGCTTCTATCCCAGGTGTCCACCCATTTCTCCGGGGATAGGCGTAGAGAGGGTACCAGATGGTTAAGAGAGGGTCGTTCAGCCCTTGAGAATCGTGACCAAGGCAAGGGAGGGACATCCCCGTGTCCCTAGGAAATGAAGGATTCCATTTGGTCCCTGGAGATGCCCAGTGATTCGGCGGCCTCGAGTAAACCTTGCCATGCTGCATCGGGCATGGGGACGCCCTTTTCGCGGCGTTCGGCGAGATTCTTTCTTTCAGGGTCTCCTGCCACCATTACAGGTGTTTCGGGTTCTTCAGGAGGGGATTTTTTCACGTAAGATACAAGCGCATCTATCTCTTTTTGCATCCACACATGATCTACCAGGCGCCGTGGATCCACAACAAATACCAGCATGTTGTTCATGACGCTACCCAGCCGTTCGTTCCCGGGCTGTATGGTTCCTCCCCCTCCCAGCACGCCTGCAAGCAGTTCGCAAAGGAAGGCTATGCCATATCCCTTGTGGAGGCCGAAGACCCGGAGGGAGCCACGGGGTTCGGAAAAAATCACCCCGGGATCGTCCGTGGGGTTGCCTTCAGGATCAAGTATCAGGTCCAGGGGCAGTTTTCTGCCTTCATCCATGGCCACCCTGGCCTTTCCCACCGGGATCTTGCTCGTGGCCATGTCCAGAAGGACAGGGGGAGTCTTCCCCGTTCCCGGTAAGGCCATGCAGACGGGGTTGGTGTTGAAGCGGGCATCACGGCCCCCATAGGGCGTTACCACGGGCGGATGATCAGTCACATTGACGAAGTGGATGGAGACCAGGCCTGCCTTGATGCTCTGTTCTCCATATGCCCCCACGCGGCCTATATGGTGGGCATTGCGGAGCGCCATCAGGGATAGGCCCGTTTTCTTGCACCTGGCAATAGCGGCGTCCATGGCCTCTGCCGCGGTCCTCTGCCCGTAACCGCGCTGGCCGTCGAAGACCAGGATCGATCCATCATCCTTCAGGAGCCTGGCAGGCCTGTTGGGAACCAGGAGGCCCTGGGAGATGTGTCTGAGATAGAGGGGGATCATGCCTACTCCATGGCTGTCGTGGCCCAGGAGGTTGGACATAACAAGGTGCTTAGAGACCAGTTCAGCCTCCTCGGGATCGCTTCCTGCCTTTTCAATGATTTTTCTTGCAATGTTGAACAGGTCTTGCTCTTTGATGATCAGCATTGAAATGTCCTCCCCTTGCCCGATTCTCATAGAAGAGATGCCGTTCCGCTGGGCAATGCGGGCCCCAGAATCACTGAATCAGGGTTTTATCCGCCAGAGGCGGACGAGGGCTCAATTCCCAGCCCCTTGGGGCGTTAAGGGTAGTTTCCGGTTGATACCCCGCTGCTTGTGGCGGGGAAGTTCATTGGGTTGATTTCCTTGGACACCAGGGATGGTATATAGTAAAAAATCATGAGTAGTTCAAATCATTAATCAGGATTGGATAACTCTGAATCCTTGAAAATGGGTAAGGAAAACATTCCACGAGGGAGGGAGCAAGATGCTGGTTGCCGCCATGTCGGACATACATGACAATATCTGGAAACTGGAGACAGCCCTCAAACTTGCAGCCAAAGCCGAGATGCTCGTGTTCTGTGGTGATTTTTGCGCACCCTTCACCCTAAAACAAATCGCCGAGGGTTTTAAAGGGCAGATCCACGTGGTATGGGGGAACAACGACGGTGACAAGTGGCTCCTAACGAGAGTTGCTCAAGAAGAGGCCCATGTCAACCTGCACGGGGATTTCGGGGAAGTTGAAATAGAGGGAGTGAAGATCGCTGTCATCCATTACCCCCAGATTGCCGGGCCTGTTGCGAAGTCCGGGACTTATGCCACAGTGTTCTACGGCCATGACCACACGCCAAATATCAAACAAGAAGGGAACTGCCTGCTTGTCAATCCGGGGGAGGTAATGGGGCGATTCGGCAGGAGCACCTTTGCCATGTACGATACAAGTACAAGGAAAGCCGAAATCCTGGACGTGTAGGTTGAGGGGCAGCGGGTGGAGAAGGCGAGTCATGGTTGACAGGGCTGGCTTATTCCAGAGACAAGGATGGTGACACGGTCACCTTGCTCCAAAAAGAGGGATGGCTATTGTTCTGATCCAAGGCTCCAATCCATAGGCCCGTATCGGATTGAACTGCAAATCGCAAGGAGGACCTTGCTCCTACAGGGATCAGATGCGTGGTTTCGCTGTATAGGAGCAACCTCCTGGGCGCGAGACGCGGCAATGGATTGCCTAACTCCAAAAAAGTCGCTGGATTGTCCTAATCGGGTGGAATATCCTAGAAAGAATCACCTGGACTCCTGGGGACCGTCATGGGATGGATTCATAACAGGGTATTTTCATATGCATGGATCATCATGGTGGTAGTTGTGTCATTGATTTTGGGGAAAGAGCCATGTCTTGCAGGCTCTTTGGCGGTTTTGCAGGAGGGCCTGCCACGTGAGATCCTGGGGTGGAGGGCAAAGGCAGGGGACCAAATCTTCGACAGCAGGACTATCTTTGATTACATAGACGGGGCAGCCGAAGTCTACAGGGCCTATGATATGCAATTTTGCCTGTCGCGACGTTACACAAAGAGCGGGGCCCCGGATATCATACTGGACATCTTCGACATGGGGGCCCCTGAAAATGCCTTCGGGGTCTTTACCCATGACCAGGACGGAGAAGAACTGGAGATTGGGCAGGGTGCCCTTTACAGGTATGGATGGCTGAGATTCTGGAAGCACAGGTATTTCATCTCCATTTACCCGGAGGAGGAAACTGGTTCCTCGAAAAGGGCCGTAGTAGATCTGGGTAATGTTGTAACATCCCTTATCCCAGAGAAAGGCCGGAAGCCGGGAATCCTGAGTTTATTGCCGCGGAAGGGTCTCATAAGAAGGAGCACCAGATATTTCCGAGATCACGGAATTCTGAACTACCACTATTACCTGGCCGATGAGAACATCCTTTTCCTGGGACAGGACACCGAGGCTGTGCTTGCTCATTACCAGAGGGGTGAGCAAAGCTCAAAAATCCTTATCCTCCGGTACAGAACTTCTAAGAAGGCCGCCAGAGCGTACAGCAATTTTCTTGAGAATTACTTGCCCGAGGCGGGCCCGGATGGCAAGCTGGTCATGCTCGAAAACGGATCCTGGGCAGGAGCCACATTGATAGCAAGGACAATTATCCTTGTCCTGGATGCCGACTCTCCATCACTGGCCGAATACCTGCTAAGAGAGGTCGAGGGCCTAGCTCAGGCGCAGGAAGGGAGGGATGAATGATTGAAAGGATGATTACCAGGCGTGATTTTATGCGCACCGGGTCTTACCTGGCAGTGGGAGGACTCGTTGGATTCCCCCTGGTTAGAAAGGCACAGGCAGAAAAAGCTGCCATAAGCAAGGTGGTACTCATCAGAGATGAAGGAGTTCTGGATGGGCAGGGGCGGCCGAGGGAAGAGGGATTGTTGTCCATGCTGGACAAGGCGGTCAAGGTGCTTTTTGATAGTGGCGATACCCTCTCAGCCTGGAGAAATGTGGCAGGAGCCAGGGATATCGTGGGAGTGAAGAGCAATGTCTGGCACTATCTCCCCACTCCCAGGGAGCTGGAGGCGGCGATCTTCCGGAGGCTGACGGAAGCAGGGGTCAGGGAGCAGAACATATCCTTTGATGACCGGGGAGTTCGTGGAAACCCCGTGTTTAAGCAGTCTACGGCGCTGATAAACGTCAGGCCCATGCGTACCCATCACTGGTCAGGACTGGGCACCCTCATAAAGAATTACATCATGTTTGTCTCCTGGCCTTTCAGGTACCACGGCAATGCCTGCGAGAACCTCGGCGCCATATGGAAGAAATCCAGGATAAAGGACAAGACACGCCTTAATATCCTGGTGATGCTGACCCCCCTGTTCCATGGTATAGGACCCCATCATTTCAGCAGAAAATATACCTGGCCCTATTGCGGATTGATAGTGAGTCAAGACCCGGTTGCCGCAGACGCAACGGGCGCCAGGATAATCCAGGCAAAACGCGATGCCTTTTTCGGGGAAAGGAGGTCCATAAGTCCTCCCCCCATTCACATAGTTGCAGCAGACAGGAAGTTCAATCTGGGCAACAGCAACCCGGACAGGATTGAACTTATCAAGCTGGGGTGGGATAAAGACCTGCTTATTTGATGGGATCGAGTACCTGAGGAGCGTTTCCCACAGGTTCAGGACTCTTCACTGATACTGGGACCGTTGAAAAACCCGCCTGGAGCCGGTGCCCTCCAGCAAGCAGAAGAAAAAGGGGGGCGTCACTTTGTCAATACGCCCCCTCTTTCTTCAATGTCCCCCCGGATGATGTTTTCAGACGTTTTCGCCCCTGAGCCCCGCAAGGACCCTTCCCGGTGTCAAGGGGATGCGCCTGAAGCGCACACCAGTCGCATTGAACACGGCATTGGCCACGGCAGGGGCCGTGGGAGGCACACCGGGCTCTCCTATCCCACCGATCTCATCTTTGCTGTCCACGATGTGGACCTCTATATCAGGGGTTTCACTCATCCTCAAGATATCATAATCTTCGAAATTCTCGGATGCTACACCACCATCGGCAAACTGGACCTCTTCTTTCAGGGTGGTGCTCAGAGCGAGAGTGACAGCACCCTCTATTTGGGCAATGAGGGCATCTGGATTTACTGCCTGGCCGCAATCGACGGCCACCACAATCCTGTGAACCTTTATCTGACCGGTGTTCTGGTTCACGGACACGTCGGCTACATGGGCCACGTACGTTCCAAAGCAGGAATGCTGGGCAATGCCCCGCCCCTGGCCGGGAGGGATCGGCTTGCCCCACCCGGCCTTTTCCGCCACCGTCTCGAGTACCCTTCTGGCCCGCCGGTTGTCCCTCAGGTTCTGGATCCGGAATTCCAGGGGATCTTTCCCCGCTAGGTGGGCCAGTTCATCCACGAAGGACTCGATGACAAAAGCGTTGGGCGCGTTCTGGACGGACCGCCATGGTGCGGCGGGCACCGGCAATTCTGATAGGACCAATTCCACATAAAAATTAGGGAAGTTGTACGTAATATTACTCTTTGCAGGTGACCTGGGAGAATCATAGAGGCCCCACAGGACATAACCGTCGATCCCTTTCTTGAGGGCCTGGGGGCGAATGGACTTGAGGATAGAGACGCTCGACAGCTTGTGGGACCACGCGGTCACCTTGCCCCGTCTGTCAATGCCTGCTTCGATACGATGGGCTGCGGCTGCACGGAAAAAGTCGTACTTGATATCCTCTTCCCTTGTCCAGATCACCTTGACAGGTTTTCCGATAGCCTTCGAGGCCAAAACAGCCTCTATCACAAAATCGGGCTGTGCCCTCCTCCCAAGGCCGCATCCCAGGTAAGTGGTGTGGATGAACACCTTGCTGGTTGGCAGGCCCGAGAGCTTGGATGCGACCATCTGGGATACTGTCTGGCCCTGGGTAGGGGCCCATACATCACACCGGTCTGTCTGGACATGGGCCGTACAATTCATGGGTTCCATGGTGGCATGGGCGACAGCGGGAACATAGTAAATCGCCTGGTGTTTTTTGTGGGCTTGGCTGATTGCCCTGTTGACCTCTCCCCTGCTTGTCACCTTTGCGCCGGGCTTGTCAAGGTCTCCCTTGAGGCTCGCCTCCACGGCTTCCGTGTCCATGTCGGGATGGGACCCCTTGCTCCATGTCACATTGAGGGCATCACGGCCCTTGAGTGCCGCGTCAATGCTCTCGGCACAAACGACCAGGCCTCGTGGTGTCGGTACGACCTTCTTGACCCCTCTTATGCTTTCAGCCGCCTTCTGGTCGAAGGAGATGGGTTTTGCGCCGTATGCTGGCGGTCGTGCGAGCACGGCATAGAGCATGTCGGGGAGGTCGACATCCTGACCGAACACGGCCGTACCCTGCACCTTTTCAGGTATGTCAACGCGGGGCATGGGCTTCCCAATATACCTGAACTGGGTCCTTCTCTTGAGAAGCGGGTCCCTGGGGACCCGGAGTTTGGCTGCCCTCATGCACAACTGGCCGTACGTGGCGCTCTTGACCAGCCTCCTATGCCTGATGGTGCCCTTGAATGCCTCGCATTCACTCTCAGGCACCTTCCACATGGATGCCGCGGCCTTTATCAGCATGGCACGGCCTGCCGCTCCTGCCTTACGCAGGGGCTCGTAGTACCCCCGGCAGGCAGCGCTTGCAACCGTCAACTGATTGCGCAGGATGGGGTTCTTGAATTCGTCCGCTGCCGGGGCCTGAATGATCCTCACCTGGCCCCAGTCCGCCTCTAGCTCGTCTGCCACTATCATCGGCAGGGCGGTGCGAGCACCCTGGCCCATCTCAGAGCTGGGCAACCAGATGGTAACCAGGTTGTCAGGGGTTATCTGGAACCACACATCGGGCTTGAAGCCGGACATATCTCCTTTTTTCATGGAGGCATTCAGGAGCTTATAACCAAAAGGTGTCACGGAGACGGCTATGGTAAGTCCTGTTGCCGCCAGGGACCCTTTGAGAAACTCACGGCGTGAAATGGATGTTTTCATAGTCATCACCCCTCCTTTCTCATGATCTGAACGGCCCTTCGGATACCCCGCTTGATACGAACGTAGGTGCCGCACCGACAGATAACGTCGTCCATGGATTCGATAATCTTTTCGGGATCGGGGTTGGGAGATTCGGCAAGAAGGGCCGCTACCTGCATGATTATGCCGGGCTGGCAAAAACCGCACTGGACCACCTGTTCCTCGATCCACGCCCGCTTCACGGGATGATCCTCGGGGAGCCCTTCAATGGTGGTGATCTTCTGCCCTTCCACTTCCCCCACGGTGACGGAACACGAGCGCTCGGGCTTGCCGTCGATGTGCACCGTGCACGAGCCGCACTCGCCGATACCGCAGGCAAACTTAGAGCCTGGTAGTTTCAGGTAATCCCTGAGAACCCAGAGCAAGGGGACATCCTCAGGGGCATCCACCCGATACACCTTTCCATTGACACTAAGAGAGACCATAATTTCCTCCTTTCTTTTTTGGGATCCTTATAGTCAACCCTGAATTCAAAAGCACCGAGTCTTTGAATGGGGACGTCTCTGGGCATCAGACCATATTCGCCGGCTCGTTCCCGAAAGCAAGAAGCGACCAGATGAATTCTTGGATGCGCAGGTTCACAAAAAGCACAAAAAAGGCCTCCAAGAGGGTACTCGCCCTCAAGAGGCCCCTTCAGCATAAACGGTAGAGTTTTTTCTCATTACCTCGGGGTTGACGTGCAAGCTACAAGTTGGGAGTTCCTTTCAACACCAGCTAAAAGGACTGAAAAATGGCTATTGATTCGCTATAGATAATATCAAACCACAGGACGTGTCAAGGAAAAATCTTGTTCTCGCTCATCATTTTATAGTAGAATTTTTTGAAGGATTGTA
>JAFDIC010000145.1 GCA_019308525.1 Deltaproteobacteria bacterium | reverse complement strand
ATTCCACGCGTTATACCAAGGCCCGAATACACTATCGCAAGCTGGAGCTTGCTCCTACAGGGATGGGAGTGATCTTGGACATCGAGGGGACAACATCCCCGTCCAAGCAAGGCCAGGGGACCATGTACTATTGCTGGGTTACACGAAAGACCTCTTCGATGGTGGTAATTCCCCTCAACACCTTTTCTGCGCCGTCCTGGCGCAAGGTGCGCATCCGCCCGTGCGTTACGGCCTCCCTCTTGATGGCATTTGCGTCCGAGGTCTTGAGTATACGAGTCTTCAATCGGTCATCCATGAGCATCAGTTCAAAGATGCCCGTCCTCCCCCGGTACCCCGTGTGAAGGCAGGCAGGGCACCCCCTCCCCCTGAAAAGCCTCCTTTCGCCAACTCTTTCCGGGTCAAGGCCGATACTCTTCAGGGACTCAGATTCGGGGGTGTAAGCCTCCTTGCATTCCCGGCATATGACCCTCACCAGTCGCTGCGCCAGGATGGCGTTCACGGAGGAGGTGACCAGGAAGGGTTCAATCCCCATGTCGATCAGGCGCGTTACAGCGCTTGCCGAATCATTGGTATGGAGGGTGGAAAACACCAGGTGCCCTGTCAGGGCCGATTGTATTGCAATTTCCGCTGTCTCCAGGTCCCTTATCTCGCCTACCAGGATGACATCTGGGTCCTGCCTCACGATAGAACGCAGCCCGTTGGCAAAGGTGAGATTGATCTTGGGATTTACCTGTATCTGACCGATACCCTCGATCTGGTATTCAATGGGGTCTTCTATTGTGATAATGTTTATCTCCGTGTTGTTGATGCTGGAAAGGGCAGCATAGAGCGTGGTCGTCTTGCCGCTCCCGGTGGGCCCGGTGACAAGGATGATACCATGGGGCGAATGAATGAGCCGGTCAAATACCTTCAAACTATCCTCGGGCATCCCCAGGTCGGAGACACTGAGAAGCACATTCGTCTTGTCGAGCAGCCGCATTACCACGCGCTCACCGAAGGCCGTGGGGATCGTGGATACCCTGATGTCGATATTCTTGTCCCCGATTCTGCGGTCGATGCGCCCGTCCTGGGGAAGACGCTTCTCGGCTATGTTCATTTCTGCCATAACCTTGATCCTTGAGACCAGCGCAGGCTGGATATGCCTCGGGGGAGAAAGCATGTCATAGAGGATACCGTCCACGCGGTAACGGATTCTCAGCCTGTTCTGGGATGGCTCTATGTGAATATCGCTCGCCCGATCCTTCACTGCCTGGGAAAGCATCAGGTTCACCAGTTTGATGATGGGCGCATCGCTCGTGTCATCCAGTATGTCCCCCGTCTCCTCGATTTCCGAGAGTATGGTGTCCGTGTCCTCCTCGTGCATCCCTTCAATGACCTGTTCTGCGGAGGACTGGCTCATGTCATAGGCAAAGTTTATGGCCGATATGATCCTGGAAAGGGGAGCAAGGACCACTTCTGTCCCGTCCAGGCCCAGGAGGAGCCTGAGATCGTCCAGGGGCTGGAAGGCCAGGGGATCATTCACAGCGATCATTGATGCCTCGGCTCTCATGACAGGCACCATGCCGTATTTCTTCAAGAACTGGATCGGCACCTTTTCCGTAAAGCTCACGTCGATCTGATCGAGGGAAAGGTTGGGCGTGTACCTCATGTCGAACTGGATGGCGAGTGCCCTCAGGAGATCCTCCTCGGTGATAGCCTTTTGCTTTATCAATACCTCCCCAATGCGCCCGCCTTTCTCCTTTTGGACGTTGAGCGCCTCTTCAATCGCTCCTTCCGAGAGACTGAAGCGCTCCTTCAAGATCTCACCTATGAGTCGATGATCCATTCCTTCTCAAACTCCCAATGCCTTGCAGGTGCTCGTCTCATTCTGGCTCCTAAGGGAAGAATCCAGTAGTCAGGAGCCAGAATCCAGAATTGAAGAAAGGTATCCCTCATACTGCCTCCTGGCTCCTGAATTCTGGATTCTGTCTTCTGGATTCTGACTACTCGCCCCTGACTACTCGCCCCTCTCTTCTCCCCTTTCTCTCCCGGGCTTTCCATACATCTTTATTGCGCCCTCGCGGATCTTGTCCATGTCCTTTTTCTTCTTTTCGTAGAAATCATCTGCTTCCAGGGGGGTTGCTATGATATGGGGTGTCAGGAAGATATAAAGATTGGTCTTGAAACGCCTGTCGGACCTGGACCTGAAAAGCCAGCCCACCCCTGTAAGATCACCCAGGCATGGGACCTTAGTCTCCCCCTGGGTAAAAATTTCATCGATAAGCCCCCCTATGACTACAGTCTGACCATCCTGGACCACCAACGTGGTCTTGGCGATGCGCTTCAGGGTGGTGGGCAGCCCCTCCCTGGACTCCTCTTCCACGACCTGCGAGACCTCTTGAGTCAGCTTGAGACGGACGTATCTCTGCTGGTTGATCTGGGGCGTGATATTCAGGACCACTCCAACATCCTTGTATTCGAAATTGGTGAAGGCCCTTCCGGAGGTGGTCTCCTCCCTGCTCGTTATGTAAGGAATCTCCTTGGCCACCTTGATCTCGGCCTCTTCATTGTCCGTGGTCAGTATTTGAGGAGTGGACACTATGTTGATATCGGTCCTGGTCTGAAGGGCTTTTATGAGCGCGGCTATGCTGGGGAACTCTATGCCCCCTATTTGAATCACGTCCCCCAGCACCCCGAAGGAGAATCCCCCGGCCAGGGGTAAGAGGCCCTCTGCGGTCGTCTGGGAACTGAACACGGCGATGTTGCGTCCTTCATGGCTTCCTATTGTCTCAGCGGCCCGCCACTGGACACCAAGCTCAAATTGGCTATCCGTGTCCACCTCCATGATGAGGGCCTCTATGTAGACCATGTTCCTCGAAATATCCAACTTTCTTATCACGTCCTCAAGGATCTTGTAGTCCTCCTTCTTTGCTGTAATGACGAGGGAGTTGGTGGCCTTGTCCGCCACTACCTGCACATCCTTTGAAACCACAGGGGCCCTCCCTTTGGCCGGCTTTTGCTGCCTGGTGGGGAGAGCCATCAGGACCTTTGACAGGTCCTCCGCATTGGCGTGCTGGAGGTAATAGACGTGAATGTCGCCTTCGACCCTGGGAGTCTCCAGGTCCAGGAGCTTTATGAGTTGCTTGATCCTCCTGGTGTCGTCTTCGGATGCCAGGGTGATCAGGGAATTGGTCCTTTCATCGGCCACGATCTTGATTGTGGGTACGCCGGGGACCGGTCGCTTCCCCCTGATGACCTTCCTCTGAAAAACGCTGTTCAAGGTCTTTGCTACGGTGGGGGCCGAGGCATACTCAAGGGGAATCACGGATATCTCTTCACCGATCCCTTCCACGTCTATCGCCTCAATGATCTCCAGCAGGCGCTTGATGTTGGAGAGCACATCGGTCACAATCAGCATCCCTGTCGGCGGGTAGGAAACGATAATGCTGCTCTTGGAGACCAGGGGAGCAAAGAGCTTCTTAAGGTCATTCGGGTCTGCATACCGCAGGGGAATCAGTTGGGTAACCACCTTGTCCCGGGGGCTGATTGGTCTTCTTTTCTTGATGGTCTCTACATCCTTGGACCTTGCCTGAACAGCAGGCACTACCTTGATGATCCTCCCGGCAGGAACCGTGGTATAACCGTTCACCTCCAGCACTGACTCGAATACCTTGTATGCCTCCTCCACGGATATCTTTGTGGGTGAGACTATGGTGACATTCCCCCTGACGGCCTTGTCTACCACGAAGTTCTTTCCCGCCAGCTCGGCAATGAACTTGATAAAGAGCGTAATGTCCACGTTATCAAAATCAATGGAGACATATCTCTTGCCCTGCTTGGGCCTTTCTTCCCGTCTCTTTTTCCCAGGCGCAACACCCCTTGGCCGGGGATCTTTTTTCTTTTGCCTGATTACCTGCTTCTTTGCGGGCAGGGGTCTCCTGGCTGGTGAAGGTGAATTGGCTTGAGGGGTCGCAGGAGTAACACCCTCTTCACCGGTGACACGAGCCCCCTTTGCCGGAGGTACGAGGATAAGCGCCCCCATGAACAGCAGAAAAACCGCCCAGCCCATTATACTCGGCCTGTAGTTCATCCCGGAACTCATACAGATCATCCTTGATCAGGTTGTGTGATCATGACTATCTTTTCAAAGGCCTCCAGGCCCCTCAGGTTTGCCAGGTCCAGATCCTTCCTGGCCCACCCCCTCACGGCAGGACTCAAGGAAATAGCCCTTTTGAGGTATGAGAGGCTACTCTCAGTCTCTCCCTTGGCTGCGAACAGGCACGCCATGTTATAGAAAGGATCAACAAAGCCCGGTTTCAAACGTATGGCCTTTTCAAAGACCTCCTGGGCAGAGGTGAGGTCCCCTGTTTGCATATGTATGACGCCCAGGTTATTCAAGGCCTCGACATGTCCCGGGTCCTGCTGGAGAAGGTCCTTGTAGAGCCTCTTTGCCTCCCGGATCTTCCCCTCCCTGTAATATTGTCGGGCCTTCTCGTAAAGGGAGCTTGCATCCACGGTCAAAACTCCCTCTCGGGGCCTGGACGGGGATAGGGTTGCCCGTATTCTTGGGTCCTGCTGGTACTGTGGTGTCTCTTCCCACCTGGAATCCAACCATGAAAACCCTGCAAAGGCAAGCAAAATAAGCAGGACAATAAGGCAGCCTTTCCTGGCCGACTTGCCCCGTGAAGCGGTCTTTTCCCGTGCGCTTCGAGCCAGGATAGCCTCATATCTGATGCCTCGCATGTCCTTTTCCTGCTGGACCTTTTTTAATGCCTCGTTGATGTAACTCATGGTCTTCTCATGGCTCAGACATCTGGTATAACAATGCACTGGTACGGGGGCCGACTATGCCATCGGCACCCAGGCCGAATTCCCTCTGGAATCTTCTCACGGCACGCTCCGTCTTTTCGTCGTAATGGCCCGTGGCTTCCACCATGTACCCCATTTGCTTGAGTGTGTTCTGCACCCAGATCACCCTGCTACCTTCGGAGCCTTTTGAGAGGTACGCACTCCTCCACCGGGATGGATAAACAAAGGATACCTCTCCTCCCCAGCCCTCCATGAGCAATGTCCTTTCCAGAAATCTCTCCTTTCCCCCGGCATCTATGACAACCGCGCCTTCTTCCTTCACCTCCTTGACCAAGAGATACCCCGGGAGGCGGCCTCCGGCTGGTGCTGCCGGCCCCTTCACCCTGAAGGGTCTCTTCATCAGGACGTGGTACTCGGGCGGCATGTCAAAGTAGACCAGGGCCGGTTGGATCTCCTCCAGGACCGCCCCCTCGATCCCCATACCGTCTCTGAAGAGAGAGAACAGCAAGGCAATGCTCGAAGTCTCGTCCAGCAAAATCTTGGGTGCCTCTTCTTTTTCTGCTTGAGGCGGAGGAACCTCTTTTACGAGCTTCTCTTGCCGATCATCCCTTATGGTCCCAACATAGACCGGGCCTTCCCCTTTGACAGGCGGCCGGGGGAACTTATCCCTCAGACTCCATCCCCCGTAACCTGCAACCAGGATCAACACCAGAATCATGACTGGATATGCCGCGAATCGCTTCCAGGTCCTGGATACTCCGGGAACTTCAACACTCCTCTCGCCCTTCAATTCCCATTCGGCCCTGTCGATAATCTCCTTGTCTATGGCGAACCTTTCCCGTGCATATGCTATCAGGAGGGACCTGTCGCAGAGGGCATTTATCCTCCTGGGGTTTCCCAGGGAATGGGTGTAAACCCTCTTGTAGGCACCCGAAGAAAATTTGAGCTGCCCGCTCCCACCCGCCACCGCCAGGCGGTGCTCTACATAACCCTTGATATCGCCAGGATCCAGGGGTTTCAGATCGTAGCGAACCAGGATTCTCTCGTTCAACTGCCTCATGGAAGGCGCATTGAGCAGGGCCTTGAGCTCGGATTGCCCTACCAGGACGATCTGCAACAATTTTTCCCTCTCCGTCTCCAGGTTGGAGAGCATACGGACCTGCTCAAGAACTGCGTGGGAAAGGTTCTGGGCCTCGTCGATCAAGAGCACTGCATTGCCCCCTTGCCTGAAGTTTTCCAGGAGGAAATAATTCAGCCTGTCGATGTACTCCTTTTTGCTTCCCTCCCCCGCAACACCCTCGATACCGAACTCATCATTGATGATCTGCAAGAGTTCAAGGTCAGAGATGAAGGAGTTCAATATGAGCGCGGTCTTTGTACCAGGATCCAGACGGCTGAGGAGAGCCCTGCAAAGGGTGGTCTTGCCGGTACCGATGCCCCCTATGATGGCAATGAATCCCTTACGCTCATTGATACCGTAAAGGAGATGATCCAGCGCTTCTCGATGGTATGAACTGAGATAGAGATACCTCGGGTCAGGGGTCAGGTTGAAAGGGTTCTCTCTAAATCCGAAAAAGGCCTCGTACATGGACTCATCTCAACTGGTAGTTTATTGTCATCTGCCTTCCACCACGGGTTATCTGGAGGGAAAGGCTTGATCCTGTCTTGAGTTGTTCATACAGGGAAAGGATATCGTCCGGGCTCTTGATGGGCCTGTTGTCTACACCCTGCACGATGTCACCGTCCCTCAACCCCAGCCTTGAAAAGAAGGAATTGGGCCTTATCCGAGAGAGTGCCAGGCCATCGGGCTTGCCATCCTTGAAATAGGGCCTTATCCTCACCTGGGACAGAAGGGTATTGACGTTCTGCATGGCCTCCTGTAGATCAGCCCTTCTCACCGTGATGGTCCTGGCCCTGACCGAGGGTCGAATCGATGCCTCCCTCCTGCCCGGTGCCTTTGCCCCTGACCTATCCTCCATGATGAGGATCTGGTCTTTCCCGCCCACATTCAGAATGACTTTACCCCTCAGGATCATTTTTACCAGGGCGTTCTGAACCCTGTCCCCCACTTTGTAAAGACCTTGCTTCCTTTTGTCCTTTTCCTCGATGACCGCCACGGAGCTGTCACGATCCCCCACCACGGTCCCCAGTAACTGTAACTTCAGGGAGGTCGGCTCCAGTTTTTCAATATCCGCTACCTTGACGGGTGGCGTTGCCGCCTTTTCCTTTGAACCGAAAAGGTTTCTCTCCTTTATTATCACATACTCACGCAAGGGAGGTCTCCTCGCGTACTTTTTTCCCGGCACCTCACTTGTCACTACCGTCTTGGGCCGTTCCTGGGCCAGGCGGGCTCTGACAATCCTGTAGAACAGGTCCACACCGATATAGATCACCAGAGAAAGTGCGACGAAGCCAAGGAGACCCGGGTAGTATTTGGTTATCAACCTCAGCATTCAAAGAAACCTTATGATCGGCTCCGCTATGGTGCCCTGGATCAGGAAGGGCAGCTTGCCCTTCTTCAACTGTTTCTTGATCAGGCTCATGGATTTGGGAGAGGCCTTGATCTCCTTGAAAAAACCGCTGTAAGGCTCCAGGGTGCCCTTCAGGTTCAAACGGCTCTGGATGATATCCCTGTTCAAATACACCTCTCCGGACATGGTTCCATGCATTTGTTTCCCTCTAAGGTCAAGGCTGCCAAGCATGATCTTCCCATCATCGAGGGTCGCCCTCAAGCGGACCTCGCCAAAATCTATGGACTCGAGGCCCAGGACCGGGTTCAACAGCTCAAACCTGCCCCCCGTGATTGCCAGGTCCGCTTTCCCCCTTCCACCCTCCCAAGGACCCGGCGGGCCTTCGTAGAAGATCTCGCCCCCGAGGGTGCCTTCCACGGGGCGCCCTGCAAGCCCCACCAAGGGGTTTTTTTGATCCAGGACAACATGTTCCAAAAGAATCGTCGTCGCGAAAGACTTCTCCAGACCCTCCCCATTCAGCCTGATGCACCCTTTAACGACCCCTCCATAAAAAGAGCCCTCAAAACACCATTCCAATTGCCCTTGAACAAAGGACCTTACTGCGGGCCGAATGAAGAATTCCTCAAGTCTTAGGGCCGGTGAGGAAGTTCCCCTCCTCTGGGCTATCTCGATATCCCTCAATCGTAGTCCGAACCTCAGGGATGGTGAGACTTCCCCGAGCGACACACGAATCCCGGGCGCCATGCTTCCGGCCTTGGCCAAAAGGAAATCCCGCACCGCTTCAGAGGGAAAGCGATAGTACAAAAGGGCGAGGGTAAGGCCGATCCCGTAAAGGCAATAACCCAACCATTTCTTGTGCCTGCCCTTCATTTGGCTCTAACCCGCCCTCCTGACCCTCTTTGCACCGCCCTTGGCGTCCTCACCGGGGAGGAAAGTCAACACCTGCATCACGACGTCCAGGTAGCCCGGCTCATTCTTGTCTTCCCTGATAGAGATCCTCCTCACGCTGACGACATCAACGGGGTTTTCAATGCGGTAGAGGTATTCAACGAGTTTTCCAAGGGTGATGCCTTCAAGCTTCATCTCCACTACCGACTCCCTGTAAGGGCCGGCCATATCTGACGTGGAAGGCCGCATGTACTTTATGTGCCTCTTGACGTCAGTCTTGCTGGCCGCCCTTTCCAGGTAGGAAAACAGGGTAAAATTCCTGGCCCGGCGCCTGAGAAACTGCTCCAGGGTTCTGTTACTCCTCTTATAAAGACGGTATTCCTGCCTGAGCTTGAGTATTTCTTCCAGGCCCTTTTCCTTGACCTCTATTCCACGCCTGATGCGCTCCCTCTGTTCAAAAAACGGGAGAATGACAAGTTGGAGAAGCAAGAAGAAGCCAAGGACCGATGCACCCAGG
>JAFDIC010000627.1 GCA_019308525.1 Deltaproteobacteria bacterium | reverse complement strand
CAATGGGCATGGTTATGGCCTTCCCTTGGCTGGCCCTTTATCTTCCTGGTCTGATGGAATGAATATCGCTGATTTGCTTCACGGAGAACCGCAGGTTTTACGACTCTCTCAGACTCAATTCGCCGTTGAGTGGAAAAGATGGGTTGCATCCCCCGGGTCCTTGAGGTTGGAATACAAACACGGTAAATGAGGCATTGCCACGGAGTAGAGCGAAGATGAGAATTGGGATAGATGTAGGAGGGACGTTTACGGACGTCGTCCTTTGGGACGAAAATGAGGAGGGATTCCTGTACACGAAGACGCCAACTACCCACCATGACCTCGCCGAGGGGGTCCTGCGTGGATTAGAGGAAATACTTGAAATGTCGGGAAAGAGTATAGGAGAAGTAGAGTACCTTATCCACGGAACGACCATCGGCACCAACGCCATCATAGAGCGTAAGGGCGCGAGGGTGGGATTGATAACCACGAAAGGTTTTGAAGATGTCCTGGAAATTCGGAGGGTTGCCAGGCCGAAAGAGGCGGCCTTCGATTTCGAGGCCGATAATCCGCCGCCCCTGGTTCCCAGGAATCTGAGAAAAGGTGTCGAAGAACGTATCAACAGCCTGGGAGAGGTCCACAGGCCCTTGAACGAAGATTCGGTCCGGGAAGCGGTTGCTTCTCTGAAGGCTGAAGGGGTGGATGCCATCATAATTTCCCTCCTGTTTTCCTTCCTCAACCCTTCCCACGAGAGACGCGTGGCGGAAATCTGCAAGGAAATGGCACCGGATGTCTTCTTGTCCCTGTCTTCGGAGGTTTGTCCCGAATTCAGAGAATATGAGCGGACCTGTACGACGGTCATGAACGGGTATCTGGGACCCGTCATCCAAAAGTATATGGACCACCTCTTGAGCCGCTTGACCAACAGGTACGGGAGGATTCAACTCCATATCATGCAGAGTAACGGCGGTTCAATGGCGGCCCAGCTTGCAAGAGACCATGCCGCAAGTTTGATCAATTCGACCGCTTTTATCAGCCGCTTGATGGGCCATGAAATGGCAGTGGGTGCCGACATGGGCGGTACGACCTTTGATATCTCCATCATAGACAAGGGAATACCCAAGACCACCACGTGGGGCGGTGTTACGGATTACCCCATTAAGCTCCCCATGGTGGACCTGAAGACAATAGGGGCAGGGGGAGGGAGCATAGCCTGGGTGGACCAAGGTGGGGTGTTGTACGTGGGGCCCCAGAGCGCAGGATCCTCACCTGGACCTGCATGCTCTGGTTGGGGAGGAGAGCTTCCGACGGTATCGGATGCCAATCTCGTACTTGGGAGGCTCAACCCCAATTATTTCCTGGGAGGGAAGATACCTCTTTATGTTGATAAGGCAAAATCAGCCATAGGTATGGTAGCAGAGCGCATGGGCGTGAGTATTGAAGCAGCGGCCCAGAGCATCATAGACATCGCTGATGCAAATATGACAAAAGGGATAAGCGGAATTTCGGTAGAAAGGGGATATGATCTCAGGGAGTTCATCCTTGTGCCTTTCGGGGGCGCAGCCCCGAATCATGCCGTCGCGATCGCTGCTGAACTGAATATCAGGAGGGTCGTGGTTCCTCCCATGTGCGGTAATTTCTCGGCCCTTGGCCTCGTGGTTGCCGATATCCAGCATGACGGGGTCAGGACTATCGCGGCAAAGCAAGATGACCTTACGCCTGAGGTTATCTTGGAGACCTTTCTTGGCCTGGAGAGAGAAGGAAGGGAACAGCTAAGGAGAGAGGGTGTAAGAGACGAAAACGTGGTTACAAGCTGGTCGGCTGATTTGAGATACGAGGGTCAATCGTGGGAACTCAACACTCCTGTCAAGAGATCCACTTCCTTCGATGAGAACTCACTGAGAACACTGATAGAAGATTTCCATGATCTTCACCAGCAGGTGTATTCCTACTGTGAACCAAGGGAAAACGTGGAGATTATCAATCTCAGGGTGAGAAGCATCGGGCGCAATCCCGGCCTGTCCATATCCAAGAGCCTGCTCAATCCAACACCCCTCAAGGACGTCTTGAAGGAAGAACGTTCCGTATATTTTAGAGAAAGGGGGTGGACGGAAACGCCGATCTACGAAAGAAGTCGTCTGGGGTGCGGAACCAGAGTCCCGGGACCGTGCATCATAGAGGAGAAGATATCGACTACCCTCATCCCAGAGGGCTGGGAGGGGCAGGTGGATGAGTTTGGAAATATCGTGATTATGATCAAGGCTGCATAGGTATGGAATGGGAACCAGAATCTCTGGGAATGCGGGGGGTGAGCCGTGACCTATAAGGCAGATCAAGTGACAATGCAGGTAATTCGATACGGATTGGAGGCCGTAGCGAACGATATGGGTTACAATCTCATGCGCATGGGTCGTACCACGATCGTCAAAGAGATCATGGACATCAACTGCGCGGTTCTGGACTCATCCGGGGGGATCCTTTCCCAGGCAAACCTTTGTCCCCTGATGTTGTTTAGTTTGCCCGAAACAGCCAAGAAGATGCTGGAGAAAATCAAGGAATTTAGTGAAGGCGATGTTATCATTTGCAATGACCCCTATCTAGGGGGCCA
>JAFDIC010000626.1 GCA_019308525.1 Deltaproteobacteria bacterium | reverse complement strand
ATACATGAGTGTCCCGGAAATTCAAGCACGGTATAATAAACCCAGTAACCGCTTACAGAGGACAATTACTGGAACACTGAAATGGCTGATAAAAAAATCGCCAGCTTCAGTCATCAGTGCAGGGTACAGCCTGAAGGAACGCTCTCCACTTGTGGCGCAAATTTTGCAACGCTATGGAATCACCAATAGTAGCGATTCTGGCAGACCGCGGGAATTTATCCCCAACCCCCAAAGGCTGGCTCTTTTCAAATCCAGGGCACGGGTTCGCATCGGCAAAGCTCAAGAGATACTCGGCTATAAACCGCGCTTTGACCTGAAGAACGGGATGGAGCGTACTAAGCTGTATTTCCAGTGGGCAAACCCGGATAGCTAGTTCAACTAAAAGAAAGAGAGCAAAAAGCGTGAGTGAAGGCGGAATGATTAAGGTCTCGGCTGTAGTCTGCACGCTTAACCGGGCGGCATATCTAGCCAAAGCGGTGGAAAGCCTTGTCAACCAGACATACCCCAAGGAACATTATGAAATCATAGTGGTTGGGTTGACAACGGGTCTACGGATAATACCAGAGAGGTTGTGGAGCAATTCAGCCAATCCGCTAGAATCAGGTATATATTCGAGCCGATCAAGGGGCTATCCCAGGCCCGAAACACCGGGTGGCAAGCTGCAAATGGCAAATACGTGGCCTACCTCGATGATGATGCAATTGCCTGCCCGCGCTGGCTGGAGAAGATAATGGAGGCTTTCGAGACTGTCAAGCCAGCGCCGGCCAGCGTCGGTGGCAGGGTGGTTCCTCTCTGGGAATCTGAACGCCCGGTTTGGCTTGAAGACCGGCTGCTCGGAGCCTATGCTATAGTTGATTGGGGTGACCAGGCAAGATTCCTTAAACCGTCAAATCCAGAGCACCATGTAGGCTGCAATGTTGCCTATACTAGACAGGTGCTGCAGGAATGTGGAGGCTTCAACGTCAACCTGGGCAGAAAAGGAAGGAACCTGTTGTCAAACGACGAAAACCTTATCAGGAAGTACATGGATTCTCATGGTCTAGGCATATACTACGATCCCGAGATTCTTGTAGAACATGTGGTTCCAAAGGAGCGCTTGACCAGGCGTTTCATGCTCCGGAGGCACTTCTGGCAAGGGATTTCCGATGTAGTCGAGTGGTATGAAGAATCATCATCGCCCCCCGGAAGACTGTGGTTGCTTATGTCAGGGATTGAGGGATTGATTTGGGTCGGCTTATATCTAACATTCTTCTTGCTGCGGTTTTTCCTGAGAAGACCCTGGGTTGTAGTGCATGACCTGGCGACAATTGAATCGGCACGTGACTGCTTCTTTCGTGGATTTGACAATCTATGGCGGATGGTGGGCCAAAGCCATGGCTATCTTCAGATTGGCATGGGCCGCCTTGCCACAGGCGCCGGGAAAGGAGTCGCACTTGAGCAAGGGGCAGACGCTCCTTCCCTCCCTCCACCAAAGAGATGGGCATGGCGTACGGTGCGGCCATACCTTCTTGCTTACTTGAAGACCAATCACCCCCTGATGATCAGTATCGTCCGCTTTGCCAAGCGGGTCATGCTAAAGCTAAAGAATATTCTCAGTGGCAGCAACGGCATGATGTGCAACACTATTATGAAGCTCACACTTATGACGCCTATCCTCGCGGTGCTCGCAACTGCTCGATCTCCTAGGCGCATAAACCCCAAAATAAGGAACGACACTATTCTGATAATTGGGAACGGCTTATCTACACGCTATCTGGCACATCTAGGTTTCGACAAGATACCCAAAAATGTTGACACCTTTGGCATGGGTGCAGCGTACAGATACTATTCTTACATAGGATGGTGGCCCACATACTACGCTCTATGTGATATAAAGGTAGTTTTCTATCACCAGAAGAACTTGAAGGCAATTATTGAAGATCCTGATATTCCAGTGAGGAAGTATTTCTTGCCCCTAAGAGTTTCTGATAATGAAAAACTGGAAATAATCCCCCATTCGTCGACTGGTGATTTTTGTGTGCGGAAAGCTATAGAGTTAGGATACAAAAGAATATTCATCATTGGAATTGAAACCGATTATATTGAACAAATCAGAGAATCCAGACAATTGACGCCAGAGGAAATAGAACAGATCGGCTTAGGACAG
>JAFDIC010000144.1 GCA_019308525.1 Deltaproteobacteria bacterium | reverse complement strand
GATACAACATCTTGTATCCACCCACACAAATGCGCGATGCGGCTTCAAAAATTTTGGCAAACTTGGGCTAACATGCGATACGGGCAGGGTATATACAATTCTTCGATCTACGTACTACTTGAGGGCTTTGGAAGAGCTTGGCCAGTGATTGAGAAACTTCAAGGGCACTTTTTTCATGAGAGATATTCTAGCTTGAAACTTCATTATCATTCAAGCCAGTTGCTTCTCCGAGACTCGTGGTCACCTGCCTTGGAGGCGGCAAAACAACAGTTGATCCTTTAGCCAATTTCTTTCTTATACTTTTTGTCTTATGGCCTTTGACCTTGGAGTGGGCTATATTGCCTGGGATGGGATCATGCAAAACTTGTTGCTCTAATCTTCTAGCAAGACCTGCAAAAAACCCAGCAACACCACAGGTTGGATACTGTGAAACGGTTTTTTCGGGGGTGGTTAGCCTTGCTAAGTCGACAGACATAACGTCTGTGTGAGATGTGTTTTGAAAGGCTGCTGAAGAAATACTGCCGTCATCTTTTAACCAGACGTCCAAGAACCGTCTATAGAGCTCATCTTCATTAAGGATCTCTTCAGATTCCATTCCTTGAAGTTCTTCCCATTCAAAAGGCCCATTCTTCATGAGGTTCCTCAAAAGTGAGTTGAGCTAAATCTTCAGCAGTTCCACTAACAAACCAGGTGAGAAGTGCTTTCAAAGCAGATGTGGACCTTAAAGGTCCTTCTAAACTCAATTGTCCCTCCCTTGCCTTGTCAGTGGCAAAATAGTCAACGCTGAGAGGATCTGGGGTTATAGACACTTCAATATATCTCTCGCCTTCTTCCCATTCAATTTGAATCCCTCCTGATGAAAGAGGCGCAACAAAAGGAGCTGGAATTTCCCCTTCTTCAAGAGACCTCAATTTAAGGAGCTCCTTGAAAATGCTAACGCCTTGACTTATACACTCTCTGTCAATGGCTTTGGCGCCATATGAGTCCCAGTTTTCTGGAAACGCTGCAAATCTCCCAATTCTTTGAAAAGTTTGATTGAACCGAGTCTCAATACTCCATTTAGGCAATTCAGCGTCGATGCAGCTTGCCCACGTCGTCTCCTGGGGCAAACAAACCTTTTGATTAAAAACAATGATTCTATGGGCCTTGTCGTTAATAAACCAAGGAATCTCTGGGATATCAACGTTGATGTCCGAAGAAGTTCCCGAAGTCACAAGAGTTACGTTCCCTGTCAAAGACAAATCGAAGACCTCAAACAACCCAGCTGCAGAAGAAACCATTGCCTTCTCATGAAAGAGGTCGCCCGATTCATGGGTAGGATATTCCTCACCATATCTAACAATCTTCCACACCCGTTCAGTCTCAAATGGTCTGGAATGGTCAATCACACAGAAATCCATATTGGTCTGAGGGTTCATAGTGGACCACCTTCTCATTCAGGAAAATACAGTTTTAAGATCTTATCGAACTCGTCACACACGCCATTGTAAAATGACAGGATTTCTTTATTGTTGTAGGTTTTGGTCTCCTCCGCCAATGTATTTATGTCTTGATGCGCGAACACGACTGAACGAAATAATCCACTCTCGGATCTTATACGTCCGCTCCTAATGCGAACCCAGCTGTTCACCTTAAATGAGCCCATAAAATCGTATTTCCTCAAACAATGCAATTCGAATTCACTGGGTCGATCAAATGGTTCATTGGTGAAACTATCCTTACAAAAGTGGAGTGCAATTTTTCTGCTCGGATTATCTTGATAGGAGTAACGATTTATTACTGCGGCTATCCTGCCACAATTAGCGTTTATACCATCAAGTAGACTAATAAGAACTTCACCGGCCTTTTGGACAAACTCGCGTAGTTCTACCCGGTCTTCCTTCTTAATCTTATTTCGGAAGAAATTAATGCGAGCAGGTGCCACCTCAAGCTTATACCTCTTTTCTTTGCTTTCAAGTATCATTCTGGGAATTTCATGAGGCGCATCGTCAGGTAAGGGCAGAATAGTTGGCTCTCCTTCAAGCATATCAGGTGTTAATTCCATCAATTCTTTCAGTATCTTTGATGTTGAAAAAACAAAACTGGGCGTGAAAACCGTTGCTTGCACCTGTCCTATCTCCTGGAAATCTTTATATAATAACATGAGTTTCACCAACTTCGCTGGATTAAGATCAATATATCATATAGGCTTTTATGATACCATAGAAAATAGAGATGTAAAGAAATCGCTTGAATCGCACTATCCGGGCCCCGAGGACCTGGCTTTACACCCGATTCATGGCTTAGCCACCCGCGATTTCAATAATATTTTTACGGCAGAGCAAAGGGCTCTAACCTGGTCCAGAGGGCCAGGGTTTACAGACCGCACTAAATAACATCTAGCATCGCACATGAAGACAGAGGGTCATTTTGGCTCTGCTTTTCTCTCGAGATTCCGAGATAATACCATATTATGTGAGGTAGTGTAAGATATCGTTTTCAGCTTTACTCAAGAGTAGTGACCCCGATGCGATGAATATTTTGAAATTTTGGAGGCTTTCCGCATACGACAATATTTTGCTTTTGACGCCTCCTTGCTCTCAACCGTTTTCTTCGAGAAGAGCAGGGGCCTGAATCCCTATTCGTCATCCTGTTCTTTAAGAAAATGTAATGTGCTGCTCAAAAGTGGCATTTTGTTTCTCACAACTAGATATTCCATTACCTCTTCTCAGCGTTAGCATGACAGAGCCCAGTCCAACCCGCCTGAATCAAACCATAATTCACCGCACTAGGCTTTGGCATATCCTTTGCAGTATAAAAAGGAGTCAGTGCTTCGATCTATCGTTGTGGGCCCTGGAGATGCTCGACTAAAATACTAAGTGCCGCCACACTTCAAAACCAACTATGAACCGTAGGGTGGCCTAGACTCCCCGAAGGTTAAACTCGAAGAAAGGAAGTTCTGAGCGGCACTTGAACTGGCCTCTCGGATGCGCGCGGATAATTACGGCATACCGGGAGGCCAAAATAGGAACGGCGCACGGCAGAGAGATTAGTACACCGGGCTAAGATGACTCAAACGCAGACCTCTATTATTAATCCGGCGATTGAACAGGTTCCCTCCGTCATGCCGGACTTGATGGGCCTGCCTCGTACCGGATACGGTGCCATCCGCAAGCCTTTGCGAAGCCGCTCTGTCAATTGATGTGGTCTTCGAGGAGGCGGGTTTCAAAACCGGGTGGAATTCTCATCTCAAAGACTTCTTGCGGCATGTCCCTGTTGAACACCATCCTATCGTTTCGGATGACCAGTTTCTCCTTCCTATCCCTTATCGCCACCTCTTCTGCGTAGGAAATCCCGCCCTCCTTGCGAAAACCCTTAAAGGAAATCTCCAGCTTATTGTCGCGATAAGAGACCCGCCTGGGGCTAAGGGTCTCAGGATACAGATGGATCCTTTCAACTTCCACCTGTTTCCCGTCCAGCAGGAGTATCCGGTTCCCTTCCGCTGAAACGTATTCGTGCTCCCTTATTGTTGGATATGCCCTCAGAACGCTCCACACTATGTCGGGGGCGATGTCGACATGGAAGAATTTCTTGAATGCACCGGGACTCAACAACCCGACGTAGAGGCTCCTGTCCTTGAAGGAAAGAACCTGGATCCGGGAATCTTCCAACAGGAGGTGGAGGATAGGTTGACCCCATGAATGGGTAATCTCGACTTTCACTTTCAGGGGGTCCCTGCACCCCATGATCAATATGTCCGCCTCGTTCACGCCATACCAGGCGGCTGCCGAGATCTTTCCCATGGAGAAAAAGGAGGACACCTCCTGCCCCTGCCTCCTGATCTCCTCCAGGACTTCGTGTATCCCTTGCTTTTCGATGTATCCCTTCAACGCCTGCTTCTCGGGGAAGAAAGCGCATCCCGGGAGGAAAAGGAGAAGTGACAAAAGGACAAGGGATGTTTCAAAAGGGAATATCCCTCTCAAGCCCTGCAAAAGAGATGGCCTTCTACTGGTGGACGCAGCCATGGCACTGGACATCACTTGGTTGCATTCAAGAGCTTCTTGATCCTTTCTATCTTACCGTTGATCTTTTCCTCTTCAGGGTGTTTGAGGGAAATTGCCTTCCTGTACATCTCCAGGGATTTCTTGTAGTGCTTGGTCACAAAGTAAAGATCGCCCAGGTGTTCGGAAATCGTGGGGTCATCGGGAAGGAAGGAGTAGGCCTTTTCCAGTGCCTCTTCGGCCTCCTTGTACAATCCCTTCTTGAAATATACCCAGCCCAGGCTGTCAATGATGTATGCGCTGTCCGGTTTCTTCTTCAGTGCCCTCTTGATCATATCGAGGGCCTCGTCCAGTCTTATACCCTTCTCAGCATAGGTGTAACCTATGTAGTTCAACGCGTCAGCGTGATCCGGGTCGACCTCCAGGATGCTTTTCATCTGCTCGAGGGACCTGTCTTTTTCTCCCTTCTTGTCCAGTATTACACCCAGCCTGTACATTAGATCTGTGTTTTTCGGCTCTTGCTTCAGACCCTCCTTGACAACCGATATAGCCCTGTCAAACCCTCCCTCCTGTTCATAGATGGAAGACAGCATCAAGTAGGCCTCTATTTTCTTGGGATCCACCTCGAGTGCTCTTTGGAGAACATCTTTTGCTTCCTCCTGTCTTTCTTGGATATTGAGGAGGTAGGCCATGTGGAGATGGGCATTGATGAAATACTTGGACCCCTTGCCTATTTTCTTGAAATGGGTCAAGGCCTTGTCGTTATCCCCCTTTTCTTCATAGGCCAGCGCAAGATAGTATCGCGATTTGTCGTCTTCCGGCCATGCCGACACTATCATCTCCAGTTCCTTGATGGATTCCTCGATCTTCCCGTGTTGGAGATAGATAAGGCCCAGGGCCTGTCGCCCGGAGGAACCGGGTTTACTCCTCTTCTTTATCTCCTCCATCTGCTCTTCGGCCAGCTTTTCCTTCCCCAGCCTGTAGTAGATATTGATCAACCTCTCCCGGGCGGCCATGTTGAATGGATAGTAACGCAAAAGCTTCTCATAGGTCTCCATGGCCATCTTGTAGTTCTTCTTCATCTGGTAAAGCGTACCCAGATCAAAGAGGGCTGCTTCCATCCGGGGGTTGAGCTTCAACGCCTGCTTGTAGGCCTTTTCCGCCTCCTCGAAGTTACCCCTTTCCAGGTGTATTCTTCCCCGATAATAATGGGCTATTAAGAGGTTCGGCTCCTTTTCGAGGAGCCTGTCAAGCTGAGATAGCGCTGCTTCAAATTTTCTGTTCTTGATCAAGATGTTGGTCAACACCAACCTTACCCTGGGAAGATCAGGGTTGATTTGCAGGATTCTCTGATACTCCTTGATAGCCGCATCATCATCACCGCTCAGGGCATAGGCGTCCGCCAGCAGCAAAATGTTCTGGATGTCCTGGGGGGCCTCCTGCACGAGACTTCTTGCCTCCCTGACTGCCCCCTGGTAATCTTTCGCCGTCTTCAGGTACCCGATCATTTTCCTTCGCAGAAATAGAGAATTCGGGTCATTCTCGATTGCCTTCTCAAGATATTCCAGCGCCTCCTCGTAGCGTCCATTCGCTTCACTGAGCGCCGCCATGGTGAACCAGGTATAGGCCTTTTGCCGTTTGTCTCGTCCTTCGAGACGCTCTGCCTGCTCCTGGCTTTGGCCTTCGGGGGCCTTAGGCCCAACCCCGATCAGGCTGCCGGGAGCACACGAGACCAGGGATGCCAGGCCAACCACCAGGAGGCTGCACAGTACCGCCCCTTTACTTAAGGATATCGGAAAAGTTTTCTTCAAAGTTTGGGATCTCCTCTGTAAGCCACTTCTTGATATTCTTTATTATTCTTTCCTGAATCTGCCTGACCCTTTCCCTGGAAATGTTGTACTTGTCCCCGAGTTCCTGGAGGGTCATGGGATTTTCAGCCATGATACGGTTGTCAAAGATGTCCAGTTCCTTGCCCGACAGCCTTTCCCTGTACTCCTTCAGCTTTTGCAAAAGGAGTTCTCTGTTTTGCTTTTCCGAAAGCTGCTCATCAATGGAAGCCCTGGGATCAGGGAGCAGGGATCCATAGACTTCCTTGCCTTCATCACCTATGGGAGCGCTCAGGGAAATCTCGGCCCCTCCCAATCTCTGGCTCATCTCTTCCACTTCCTTTTCCTTCACATCCAAGCGCTCGGCCAAGAGCCTCGGCTCAGGATCAAAACCCTGGGATATGAGCCTTTCCCTCTCCTTGGCCAGGTTGAAAAACAACTTCCTTTGTGTCTGGGTGGTGCCGATCTTTACCATCTTCCAGTTTTCCATAATATACTTCAGCATGTAAGCCTTTATCCAGAAGGATGCATAATAGGAGAATTTTATCCCCCTGTAGGGATCAAACTTTCTCACCGCCTGCAAGAGTCCCACGTTACCTTCCTGAATGAGGTCCAAAAGGCTCTTGGTCCAGTACCTGTGAAAATCCATGGCAATCTTGACCACCAGCCTTAGATTCGACGTAATCAGCCGGTACGCAGCCTCCTGGTCCTTTTTCTCCCTCACCCTTATTGCCAACTCCATCTCCTCTTCCCTGGTCAGGAGCCTGTACTTCTTGATCTCCATCAGGTATAGCTGTAAAGGATCGTAAGGGACGAGAGAGCGTTCCTCAGCCACGACCGAAGGCACAAGGGTCACTTTTTCCGGTTCCACCGGTCCCTCTTCGGTGATATCAATTACGTCCTCGTCACCAACAGGAGTTTTTTTTGATTCTACCATGGCCTTTTCGCTCAACTGCGCTGATCACCCTGATACGTGGTGTAACCTTCCTTTTCTCTCAAGAAGAGAGTTCCGCAACACCCTTACATCATGAAAGCATCCCGGCACCGGGTCAAGTCAAAACTAGGTCTTCCTCCATGCACGGCTTCCTGTTTTCATTGAGAAACAGTCACCTTGAGGTACCTTTTCTTTCCCCCTCTCAGGAGTATTGTTTCATTCACCAGGTCCTTGGAGCTGATTATCTGGTCAAACTTCTCCACTCTCCTGTTGTTGACATATCCGCCTCCCTGGGAAATCAAACGTCTTGCTTCGCCCCTGCTCTTGCAAATGCCGACCCTTTCAAACAGCACGTACGCGGGTATCCCTTCCCTGAGCTCGGCTCCGGATATGGAATAACTGGGGATGGAATCGGACTCCAGGGACTCGTCACCTCCAAACAGGCTCCGGGCGGCGGCCCTGGCCTTGTCTGCTTCTTCTTTCCCGTGGCACAGCAACGTTGCCTCGTAAGCCAACACCTCCTTTGCTTGCCTCAGATCCTTTCCGCCCCCGGCCGTGAGCCCCTTGATCTCATCCAGAGGCAGGAAGGTGAATAGCTTCAGAAAGCGTTCCGCATCCCTGTCGTCCTGGTTGATCCAGTACTGGTAATAGTCGTAGGGGGATGTGAGTTCCGGATCGAGCCAGATAGCGCCCTTATGGGTCTTGCCCATCTTGACCCCCGCGGAGGTCGTGATCAAAGGAAAAGTAATTCCGTGGATCTCTTCCCCTTCAAGCCTCCTCGTTAGTTCCACCCCGGCGAGGATATTGCCCCATTGGTCATTACCCCCCATCTGGAGTCTGCAATCGTAATGTTTGAACAGATACCAGAAATCGTATGCCTGTAAGAGCATGTAATTGAATTCTATGAAACTGAGGCCCGTTTTCAGCCTCACCCTGTAACTTTCGGCGGCCAACATCCTGTTTACGCTGAAATGTCGTCCAATATCCCGCAAGAAGTCTATATAGTTGAGCTTCGTTAGCCAATCGGCATTGTTGACCATTAGGGCCCTGCCGCCCTCGAAATCCAGGAAGCGGGAAAGCTGTTTCTTGATCCCCATGGCATTTTCCTCGATCTCCTCTCTGGTCAGTATACGGCGCATCTCTGTCTTGCCACTGGGATCCCCCACCAGGGTCGTACCGCCGCCGATAACCGCAATGGGCCTGTGTCCCGTCCTCTGCATGTGCGCCAGAGACATAATAGGGACGAGGCTGCCCAGATGAAGGCTCTTGGCAGTCGCATCAAAACCAATATAGCAGGTAACAGGCTTCTGCAACAACTCGCGAACCTTATCCCTGTCGGTAACCTGCTCTACAAATCCCCTTTCCTCCAGTACATCAAAAACGTTTTCCACTGTGGTTCAGTCCTCGCACTTAGTCCCGCGAAATTCCTTGGGGAGCCTAAGCCTTTTTACACGACCAATCTCCCCCAGGTTCTCAATAATCTTACCGTTGAAATTGAAATCAATTCCTGCCGCGTTTCCCACCAGGATATAAAACCCGTGTTTTGCCTGCCACTGGGGCCTGCTGCCCGGCTTGAAGATATACTCCTTTGGATCCTCGTCATCCACGCAAATCCTGACCCAGGTCTTGTCCTTTACTATCCCTGTAAGGGTTAGTGTCTCGGTACTTGTTCCAGGCTCCCCTGGAACAGGGGCCGGTACCGCGGCCATGCCGGATGCCTCGCTACCCACCGCCGCCCCAGTTTCACCCCCAGGGGTTGCTTCCGGGGCTATCTCGCCGGCTTGAGTTTCCTCTTCCTGCCCCTCGCGGGACAGGGGAGCCACCGCACCTCCTGAAAGATCCCTTTCCCCTGGCCCTGCGATGCCTTTTTCAGTCTCCCCCGGCCCCTGTTCAACAGGCGGCAAGGATGGTTCCACTGCCGACGCCGGCCTGTCCTTGGGAACAACTTCCTTCACGGGTGCCTCAGGGCTACCCTCCGGAGGGGGGCCCACCTCCGTCTTTTCTTCAACGACTCTCGGGGCCTCCCTCTCCTCAGGTACAGTGGGCATCGTGGATATGCTGCTGATCCCCACGTAGAGACCGACTGCTATCACCAGCACTCCCACTACACCAAT
>JAFDIC010000143.1 GCA_019308525.1 Deltaproteobacteria bacterium | reverse complement strand
GGAGGTTCCCAGTCCCCACTTCTCTGCCAGCCTTATGAAACCAATGCTCCCGGGATTCTTGTTGAACAGGGTCGCCGCCATCGCGTCAGCGGCTACGGGATCATCGCTCAAGATCAGGGTGTTCCTCAAGGAAACGTCCCCTAGACTGCCCCCCGACGGCCCGTTTCTCTTCAGCACCCTGATGGCGTCTATCAGGGTAAGGGTGGGGTTGAAAAACCTTGCCAGGTCTACGATGCTCTGGTGAACATCCTGGTGCAACGCCCACCTGCTGCCCCCCACCCCGCCAATCCAGTTTTTCATACCCAGGGTGAGCGACGTCAGTGAGTGGTGTTTTGCAATCGGCACGTTGATGAGCTTGTCCGCCTCCACCAATGGCACCAGTACTGGCCACACGTCAAGCCTGTCTCCCTGCAATTTCATCTTTCGCATGAGGGAAGATCTCGGGAAGACCAGGTCTGCCCCTGTTTTCTTGGCCACCAGGCCTGCCCCGCTCAGGGCAAAACAACGTCTTGCATCGTGGATCGTATTGTCAACTATCCTGACCCTGGCTGCCCCTGCCTCTTTGCAGAGCTCAATCACCGCCTCCAGAACCTGAGGATGGGTTGTAGCAGCAAACTGGGGGCGCCTTGCCCAGGAGATATTCGGCTTTACGGCAACTACGTCTCCCTTGCTCACAAACCCCTTGATTCCCCCCGCTTCCTCAAAGACCTTTCGCGTCAACTCCTTTACCGAGTAGCCATCTGCCTCTCCCCGGCCCACCACAAGGAACCCCTTTACAGGTGTTCCAGCCGAAGCCGAGCCCCGCTTCAGCCCCAGACACGGCACGGCCAGCACGATCGCACCACAGAGCCCCATAAGCCTCTTGATACTCTCCCTTCTGGTAATATCTCCATTGCCCATTGAAATCACTCCTGCGGAGCCGCCACCCAGCGCCCCCTGCTGATCTGCATCCAAACAAAGGGACGGACATAACATGAGATTGATTCGGTTCTTCGAAGTGTGGACGAAAACACGGGCGCTGTCAAGGTCTTTGCTTTACGAGATCTCGCCAGGAGTGCTCCATTTCTTACCTGCTTACCCCTGTACCGGATATATGTCGTTGACATTACCTGGGGATTCTCCTATTTTATCCCAATCTCTTTGTCGGCCTTCGGGCCGGCCGAGCCTTTGGAAAAGGAAGGACCACATGAAGCAGGAAATACGAAGCGCCATCCAGGAAATCGTAGGGAAAAAGAATTACACCGATCAGTTGCTGGATCTTGTTTCCTATACCTATGATGCCTCAGACCATTCCACCAGACCGGAGGTGGCTGTATTCCCGGGCAATGCGGGCCAGGTGTCCCGAATCCTGAAGCTGGCCAACCAGAACCGGATCCCCGTCGTGGCAAGGGGGGCTGGAACGAGCTTGACGGGTTCTGTCGTCCCTGTCTTGGGCGGCATTGTCCTGGACATGTGCAGGATGAACAGGATAGTGGATATACGGGTTGCTGATCGCTTGGCCGTTGTTGAACCCGGCGTGGTCTATGCACAACTGGAAGAGGCCCTTGCTCCGTACGGCTTTTTCTTTCCCCCTGATCCCGCCAGCAGCCAGGTATGCACCCTTGGTGGCAATGTCGCCACGAACGCAGGTGGAATGAGAGGGGCCAAGTACGGAGTGACCAGGGACTATGTCCTGGCATTGGAGGTCGTCCTTGCAGACGGGCGGATCATGAGGACCGGTACACGGTGCATGAAGTCGGCTTCAGGCTATGACCTCACAAGACTCTTTGTCGGGTCCGAGGGAACCCTTGGTATAATCACCGAAATAACGCTGAAGATCAGCCCTCGCCCCCGGGCCCTCAAGACCTCCCTCGCCCATTTTGCATCACTGAAGGATGCCGGTGAATCTGTCACAGATATTGTGCGCTCGGGTATAGTACCCAGCGTACTGGAGATCCTTGACGAACACACCATAAATGTCCTCAGGGACAGGGCCGGCATGGCGATACCGGAAATAAAGGCCATGATATTGGTGGAAACCGACGGGTACACTGAAGCAGAGGCCTCTTTCCAGATGGAAAAGGTAACAGGGATATTCCATAGCCACGGAGCTAGCCTCGTCAGGACGGCCAAGACGGCCAAGGAGACCGAAGAGCTATGGCAGGCCCGCAAGTCCGCGGGCAGCGTGGCAGCCCAGCTCAGGCCCAACAACGTATCCGAGGACGTGACAGTACCCATGTCAAAGGTCCCGGAGCTGCTGGTACGGATCTCGGAGATAGTTCGAAGACACGGCCTCCCTTTTGTTGTCTTTGGCCACGCAGGTGACGGCAACCTTCATCCAAGGATCATGTATGACAGGTCCGACCCCCAACAGGTTAAGTCCCTGGAAAGTGCGGTCCAGGAGATATTCAAGCTCACTTGCGACCTCGGGGGTACGCTTACCGGTGAACACGGCGTGGGCCTTGCCAAGGCGCCTTTCATGCACCTGGAACACGATCCCGTCGCCATGGAAATGATGAAATCCCTGAAGGCCACGTTTGATCCCAATAATATCTTGAATCCCGGTAAAATGGGCCTTTGACATCTGCTACAACATTGAGGACCTGGAGAGATTTCACATATGTTCAGTATTCCCTACGGAAAAACTCAGATCGAATTTGAACTTCCTGATGACATGCATGGCGTTGTTGCGGAACCAAGACCGGTAAAACCCCTGGCCTCTGTCCGGGACAGTATAGAGGAAGCGCTCAACCATCCTGTCAACTCACCTCCGATCGAGGAACTGGCCAAGCCGGGCCATAGGATTTGCATAGTATTCACGGATATAACCCGCCACAGCCCCGATCGTCTGTTTATCCCGGCCCTGCTGAGGCGGTTGGAATCCGCAGGAGTTAGAGACAGGGATATTGTCCTTCTTTGCGGAATAGGGATGCACAGGGCCAGCACCACGGAGGAGAAAATCACCAAGCTCGGCAAGGAGGTAGTGGATAGATTCCGGGTGGTAGATAATGAGCCTCAAAACCCCGCAGCGCTTATGGACCTGGGTGAGAGCGAAGAAGGGATCCCCCTTTCGGTAAACAGGATCGCCTACGAAACAGATCTCCTCATTGCCACGGGAATCGTGGAACCACATCAATACGCCGGGTACTCTGGCGGCCGAAAAACATTGGCCATAGGAGCTGCGGGAGAGGCCATGATCGAATACACCCACGGACCAGGAATGGTAGATCATCCCGGAACACGGCTGGGCATGACCGAGGGGAACCCTTTTCATCAGGCCATAACCTTGGCCGCAAGGCGTGCAGGGCTTCGTTTCATTATCAATGCCGTTCAGGACGGCAGTGGAAGGCCTGTGTCCGTCATGGCAGGAGAGCCCGAGGCCACCTTTGAAGCCCTTGTGGGGGTTGCCAGGGAGTTCTATGAAGTGCCGGTTCCCCGGCAGTATGATGTCGCTGTTGCCGGGGTCGGGTCTCCCAAGGACGACAACCTTTACCAGGCCAGCAGGGCAGCAAGCTATCTCTTTTTCGCACCTACCCCGGTTGTCCGAGAAGGTGGCGTGATAATCATTCCCGCCCCTACGCCGGAAGGTGTGGGGCACGGTGTCGGCGAACGGCGCTTCCTGGAAAAAATGAAACAGGCCCAAGACCTGCCCTCTTTCCTGGACAGGATGCGTCGGGAAGGCTATCCTCCCGGAGCTCAAAGGGCGTACGTTATGGCCAAGGTGCTTGAAAAAAACACCGTGGTTATCGTGGGCTCTCAAACCCCTGATGTTGTTCGCCGGTTACAGATGGTACCGGCCCGAGACATGCAGGAGGCATTCTCCATGGCGGCAAGAATGATGGGCAGGAAGGATCTTGAGGTGCTTATCATTCCCAACGCCCTCCTGACCCTGCCTATCGTCCAGGAAGATCAAGGGCGTTAGACACGGGATTCTCCAGGAAGCGTCAATTGTCCTGCGCCATCAGCCTGGTCAGGTTCCCCGAGAAGATCAGCATCTTGTCCTCCTCAGGGATATCCAGGTCCTCTATGGAGCTAATCGCCCTTCCAATGTCTCCGATGACGTGGGGATAGTCTGAGCCCAATACCATCCTCTCCGCACCCACGAAGCTGTATGCGCACATGAGGGCGGGCTCAAAAAAGCTTACCGTGTCGTAGTAAAATTCCCTGAGGTATTCCATTGCGGGTCGTGAGATATTCTCCTGGCACTCGGGGTATGCCTCGTAGCAATTCTGGATTCTCTCCGCCAGATAGGGAATCGCTCCTCCCAGGTGGGATACTACGAACTTGAGGTTTGGGAACCTTTCCAGCACTCCGCCCATGGTCAACCTCACGACCGCCACACACAGATCCATTTCAAAACCGATCATGGGCCCCAAGCGGTAGTCCTTGTACGTCTCTGTGTCTTTCGGTGTCCTGGGATGGATGTGGATGGGCAGGCCGTATTCATTCATACTCTCGTAAAAGGGATATAGCCTTTGATCATCAAGGTTCATGCCGTTTATGTTAGAGCCTATGCACGCCCCCTTGAATCCCAGGTCCTTAATGCATCTTTCCAGCTCCCTCAATGTTCTATCAGGGTCCAAGAATGGCAAGGTTGCAAATCCCATAAAATTCCGTGGATGGTCGCTCGCAATTCGCGCTATTTCGTCGTTGACGACCCTGGCCAGGCCCTCCCCGATCCCTACGGGAAAGATATCCACGCTGGGGATGGAAAGGGTGAGGATCTGCATATCAAATCCGGCCTGCTCCATGTCCTCCAACCTGCGGTTGACATCACTCATTGGAGGAGTGATCGTGACAACGCGGGTGCCGTTTTGCACGAGTATGGTCCTATCCCACTGGTCTTTTTCCACGCTCATACCGACGCTGGGACCTTCCCTTTCGAGTTGCTTTAGAAATTTTTCCGGGTAGAAGTGGTTATGGACGTCGATTTTCATTTCAATCTCCTCCTTGTGAATTTCGTCCGACTATTTCATCCGCCCAATTTTCCCCTCAGGCATCACTGGTCTCGCGCATCGAGGAAATCCCCGGGGTGGGTTCATCCGGGCACTCGGTGCCGCTGTTTCCTTGAACTCAGGCCTTGCAGGAGTAGAAATATTCCTTCCCCGATGAGCCCGGCCAGCCTGGTATTCCCATTCGGGACAAAGAGCAGAAGGCTGCACAGGATCAACAAGAGCCTCTCCCAGGCCCTGACCTCTCTGAGCAGGTATCCTTCGAAAACCACACCCATGGTCATGGCTCCGAGGGCTACGAAAAAGAAGCTTGAAATTACTTGGGCAAAGGATCCGATCATCAGGATGCCCGGGTTGAATATGAAGGCCCAGGGCACCAGGTAGGCTGCAAAGCCAAGGCGCATCGCCCTGAAGCCGGTCTTGAAAGGTTCACCACCGGCGATCCCTGCTGCAATATATGCATCCACGCATACCGGTGGAGTAATGAACGAGAGGCAGCCGAAATAGAAAAGAAACATGTGTGCCGCTATGGGTTCCACTCCCGCCTTTATCAGGGCGGGGGCGAGCAGGACCACGGTGAGCAGATACACGGAGACGGCCGTCATCCCCATTCCCAGGATGAATGCCGCAAGCCCGGTCAATACGAGAAGTATACCCAGATTCCCGCCGCTCATGTTCAGGAGCTCCGAGGTGAATTTGGTCCCGGCTCCCGTGATCTCTATGGAACCAACGAGCACTCCTATTCCCGTGCAGAGGGGAATGATAGGCAGCATGCCTTTGGCCGACTCCTCTAAAGCCGTGACCAGCTTTTTCAGATTCAGCCGGCTCTTTCTCTTGAAGGAACTGACAATGATAAGGGCGCCCAACGTATACATAATACTGGTTTGAGCCGAGTACCGCAAACCACCCAGAAGAAACAGGAGGAGAACAAAAGGGAGCAGGTACTGCCATCCGTCCAGCAATGTCTTGCGCGCGGAAGGCAGGCTCTCTCGAGGCAGGCCCTTGAGCCCGATCTTTGCAGCCTCCAGATCGACCTGGAGGAGAAGGGTGCCGTAATAAGCCATGGCGGGCAAAAAGGCCGCCACGCAAACGCTCCAGTAAGTGATCTGGAGGAATTCGGCTATGAGGAAGGCCGTGGCACCCATCACGGGAGGCATAAACATCCCTCCCAGGGAGGCGGTTGCTTCCACGGCTCCGGCATAGTTCCTTTCGTAGCCCGTCTTCTTCATCAGGGGAATGGTGATCTGCCCGGTTGTTGCAACGTTTGCCGCCGTGGAGCCTGAAATGGTCCCGAAAAAGGTGCTGGCGATCACTGAGGCCTTCGCGGCCCCTCCCCTCAAGTGCCCTGCCGCCGCCAGCGCCAGGTCGTTGAAGAAATCACTTGCACCGAGGGCACGAAGGAAACCACCAAAAATGATGAAGCCCGCCACGATGGTGGACACAATTCCCAGAATCATTCCCCACAACCCTTCTGCACTGAGGTACATCCACCCCAGGATGATGGGATAGGAGAAACCAGTGCTCCTCAAGAAGCCCGGGAAGTGATTGCTGTAAACCGCGTAGAAAAAACTGCAAATTATTATGACGGCCAAGATAGAGCCGATCGTTCGCCTGATGGCCTCGATAACACAGGCGAAGAGCAGCGCGGCCAGCACCATTTCGTGCCCGTAAGTTATCAACCGGCCTTCGGCCACCAGTTGATTGGCATTGACCGCAATATAGGAGGAACCCATAAGAACGACTATTATGGGGATAACATCGTACCAGGGCAGCTTGTCTCTCGAGGTGCCTTTCTTGAAAGGAAACAGAAGAAAAACAAGGGTGCAGATCAGGCCGCTGCTTATGGCCCTGTGGGTTATTGAGTAGATAACCACACCCAGGTAGAAAAAGACGTTTGTCAGGTACGCCAGCGTATACAGGGACCAGATGACCGCCACGACGAGTGCGAGTTTGGACCTTATTCCCCTCTCCCTCCAGCCCTCCTCTGTTCTGACAAGTCCCATCCCTTCAATACCACCGTCCTTTCAGACACGGGCCGCCCTGTGCCGGCAATACACTTCTCTCCGGACCGGCCCTAGGAATATCGAGCCCTGACGTCCGATGCAAGAATGTCGGGTCGCAAAAATGCTTACTCGCCCACCCCTCCCGGCAGGCGAGTAGTCTGAAACAGAGACGATGCCCTTCAGGCTATCTCTTGAACTCCTGCTGCTTCTTGAGCATCATTTCCTGGTAGGCCTGGTTGTCCGCTTTCCACAGGCCGATCTCCTTGAAATACCTGATTGATCCTTCATGGTAAGGAACGGCCTTGTTTACAGGTCTGTAATCAACCGACCAGTATTTTGCGGAAGGATGAATATCTATGAACTCATCGTTGTGTTCAAGGATTGCCTTGACCACACTGTAGATGATATCAGGGTGTATGGTGGCCCACGTGAACAGCCCGGTCTGGTAGCATATGGCATTGGGAACGGGGCTCTTGTTGCGAAAACGGGGATCATTGGCGGCAATGTCTTGGATGTAATAGCCCGGCATGCGGGATACCACATACTCGGCCTGCTTACGAGTGAGTGTAACAAACTTGGTCTCACCCTTTGCCTCGTTGATCTGCATGACCGCTCCAGGCACTACGGGATAGAGGATGGCATCTACCCTGCCCTCGACAAGGCCTCGTATCCCTTCCTTTATGTTGGAGAAAGCCAAGACCGCCTTGAGGTCCTTCACCGTCAGTCCCGCCGAGGCAAGCATGTTCTTGGTAATTTCATCAAACATGGGATTTGCCTTGAACTTGGCATACACGACCTTTCCCCTCAGATCGGATATGGTCTCGATCCCGGTATCGGGCGTGGTCCAGAACATGAACATGTAATCATGGCCTGCCATTACCGTGCGCACATCCTGAGGGCCCATTTTGGAATACAGTCCTTTGCCCAGGAACCCATTCACCATGTCCGCCGAGTTTTGACAGGAAAAATGGGCCCTGCCTTGCTTCATCATAGGGAGCCAGAGTTTAGGGCCGCCCAGGGGCTGTACGATCCAGTTCTCTATGGGTGTATGTTTCTGTATCGGTTTCCCTATACCCACCAGGATCATGTGAACGGTCGCGCCGGGCGCGGGGGAAATGGCTATGAGGTCCCTGGGCCACTGAACACCCCATGCGCCATTCCCCGTCCACAGGAAAACAGCCAGCAAAAGCGTCAACGCCCCTGAAAAGACCTTTCCTTTCAACAGTCTCTTTGCCCTCATCTTTACACCTCCTATGATTAGAGTTGAAGACCACAGAGCTTACGCTGCCCACACACAGACCATGCGGCTTTGCCGCAGAAGCCTGACCGTCAAGCAGGCAAAAGATAATACCATTCGACCATTTCAATCAGCTCGTAAAATAGGCCAAAGGTAATCCCTTGTCAAGGTCAAAACGGGCTCCTGCTCCAGGAATTACACTCGCTGCCAGTGCTTCAACCCTGCGACCAGGGATAAGAGCGCCAGGATGCTTGCAAGGGCCGAAACCGAGACAGTCCCGTACAATCCAGAACCAAGCCAAATGCGCGCTCCCACCATTGCCCCCAGTGCCCGACCGAGTCCGGATGCAGAATAGAACGCCGCCATCATCGTCGCTCTGGCCGCAGGCACGAGCTCAGTGGAGAGGGAAAGGCTCGTAACGATACTGAATTCGAACAGGAAGAAGATGATGAACAGCGCAGTCAACGCGCTGAAGAGGCTGCCCTCCAGCAAGGGGAGCAAGAAATAGCTAATGACGGAAAGGGCCACGGCTCCGATCGCACAATGCTTGAGGCCGATACGGTCTGCAACAAGCGCGGTCAGGAATTCACCTCCAAGTTCAGCAGCGCCTATTACACTGGTACCGAATCCCAGGGCTATTATGCAAAGAGGAAGCAAAATACAAGCATTCCCTTCACTGCTCTGTTGTTTCCTATGGAGTTTCCAAGCTCTCTCATCCCTATCATCCTTGGGGCAGGTGCATGGCTTTCGATGTTCCTCAGGACGAAATAGTAAAACGTCACAGCGGCCAGGAGCCCCATCCCGCCCATTATCAGGAATGCTGAGCGCCAGCCCCACCCGTTGATGGCAAGCCCAATAGCGGGGATGCCAACCAGGGTGCTTCCGGCCCAGCTCAATTCCATGAGACCGACCACCATGGCCCTTTCCCGAAAGGGAACGGTAACCCCCACCTGAGCCTGCAATGCCAGGTCGAAAACACTCTTGCCAAGACCTGCCAGAAACAGGGTTGCCAAGATTACATGGTAGTAAGGAAAGAGCCCCGCGGCACCCATTCCGAATACGAGCATCCCCAGGCCCGCCAGCATCATCCATTTATAACCGAAGTGATCAGCAACCGGGCCGAAGAGGATCCCAAAAATTGAAGTCGCCTGGTTTACTGCAATGAGGGAGGTGATCGCCGTAAGAGGAACTCCCATTCCCTTGCTCAGTGAAGGAGCGAACGGATAGACGAATCGGCGGGCTGTATTGAGGATCAGCTTGCAGAGCGACGCCAACCCGATCATCACGATCCTTCTTCCCTTGGAGCCAGGGTGTGAGCTTGAAATGCCAGGCCCGTTCATTGCCGGATCCACTCAAGTATGATTGATTAACAGGAAACCCACGGTTACCATCTCCAAGGGATCATGCCCATGACATCTCCAGTAGATCCCGGGCAGTCACCGGGCAAATCCCGGCCATGATCAGCCGGATCGCTTGCCCGAGAACTTTTCCCTCTGCTTCTTGTAGTAGTCTATCCCCTCCGTAGCAACGGATATGGCCTCGTCTATGGTCCGTATGGCCTCCTCCACGAGACCATTCGCATAGTAGGCCTCGGCCAGGGTATCCAGAAAAACAGGGGACCTGTTCAGTCTGACCGCTTTCTTGGCCAGAACAAGGGCCCGCTCTCTCTGCCTGATACGCTCATCAGGCGCAGTGACCAGCAACCATGCAAGATTATTCAACAGGACGGGCTGATTTTCATCCAGGGACAGCGCCTTCTCGTAAGCTTCAATAGCCTCCCGGTATTTTCCTGTCTGGTGATATATCATCGCCAGGTTCCGGTACAGTGCGATATTGGTAGGATCTTTGGTCAGCCGCTGCTTCAATCCCCTTATGACAAGCTGGTCGGTGATCTTCTGCTTCAGGGGGCTGAAATTGAGAGAATAGCCTAAGATTACTATGCCGCTCAGGTAGACGGCGAGTGAGGTGACCAGGAATCTATTGTGCCGCTTCTTCAGGACTGGTTGTCTTTGCAGGCGATGGAGGTAGTCGATTCTTTCCCTGATGCTGAAGTGGTGCCAGCTGGGCAGATCTCGGATTCTCCCGCTCAAGTAGGCGATCTTTTCAAGGGAACTTATCGTGTATTCCGCATCTCCCATAAGGGCTGCCGAATGGATATCGGCCTGGCGCTCAAAATTCCGCATGAAAAACCCCATTACATACCTGAAATAGATGAACATAGAAAACAATATGGGAAGGCTGACCGCTATATAGAACACGTTTGTTGCCTCTGATCTGCCCCTTGAAAAAAGATCCAGAAATAGTGGTTGAGCGGCAAAAAAATAGTAGGACAGGTCAAAGAGGCCCGGGAACAGGACCATGAAACCAATGAAAAACAGGACATAGAAGAGCATATGCCGGTATCTGGCATGCCCCACCTCGTGGGCCAGGACAGCCTTCAACTCATCCACACTGAGTATTTCCAACAGGGCATCCGTAACAAGGATATAACGATACCTGGGGACTATTCCCATTATTCCCGCCGTCATCATCCGTCCTTCAAATATGGGCCAGCGCAGGATGTCCCTGTACGTGAAACCCACTGACTTCAGGAATTCTCTCAGCTCCTGGACCTTCCCGGAGCCCTCCAGCGGGCTACAACTCCACCAGGACTGAATGAAACGGGGCATGAAAATCACGAGGACAACCAGGAATGTGCCGAAAAAAGCCACCTGGCCGAGGGGTCTGTTCAATAGGCTGTCTGGTCTCGACAGGGGAGTGAAGCCGAGGAGGTCGTAGATAAGAGTCAGGACCACCCAGGGAAAGAGGATGGGAAGGTTGAGTTTCAGGTTGGAAAGAATGAAGGAGTTTCTTTTCACATCAGTTTGGAAGGTAATCCTGTAAACGGGATGGGCAAAATACCAGATCGTCACCAAGTACAGAATAAAAAAGCATACCCCCAACACCCCCTGTGCCACTGAAAAATATCTCAACCCGGGTATGCTTCTGATCCAGGATTTCAGGTCAAAGAGGTACACATCCAGAGCAAAAAGGATAATCGCAATGATCGAAAGCTTCAACACGTGCGACTGATACATTCGCGAAAAGCCGAATTCTTCCCTTTGCTCCTGGCCCGCCCTGCTCCGCAACAGGCGTTGGAAGAGCCATCGACAATACAGCGCAAAGAGGACCCAGGTGGAAAGAAACATCAGCACCGCATAGGTAACCGTATCGTCGGGCTTTGTCACCGGGATGTTTATGTTGTAGATCAGGAGGACAATGATGAAATATATGACGTTATTGAACATGATGAACCCTAAGAAAACTCAAATTTCACGGTTCCGCAAGATCCCATCTCACCGCCGGGTCGGCAATCCTCATTGTGTCTTGCACTGGGAATGGGCTAATGATATGCGGGCAGAAGGAGCCGAAATGTCTCGCTACATGCCGTGGGAGAGGCGACCGGCGCCTTTTCAATCCTGCTCCTGTTTGCTTGTGAATTCCAGGCTGCCTCCGCTCGGGGGCAAGGAAGGGTCGCCATCGAGGATGATCGTCGCGCCATACCTTTGTTCGAGCTCGGCAAGCTCTTTCCTTTTCCTGTTCTGCAAATACGTTGCAACTTCCACAGGAAGGATACCGTGTACCTGTTCTACATCCCCTTTCCATACCCCCATCCAAATCCGGCGCAGGAAAGAAACCGCCGCTGACTCCACTGATCTCACCACGCCCCTGCCCTGGCAATAAGAGCAGACCTGATAGCTTCTTGACTCAATTGAGGGTCTCAGCCGTTGTCTGGTCAGTTCCAGGAGCCCGAACTTGGATATGTGGGATACATCCGTCTTGGCCCGATCCTTCTTGAGCTCATCCCGAATGACCTTTTCCACGGCCCTTATGTGATTTCTGTCCTTCATGTCAATGAAATCTATGACGACAAGGCCGCCTATATCCCTCAATCGTAGTTGTCTGGGGATCTCGCCTGCGGCTTCCAGGTTTGTACGATATGCCGTGCTCTCCATGTCCTTTCCGATGGTTCCCCTCCCCGAGTTCACGTCGACGGAGATAAGTGCCTCGGTGGTGTCAATAACTATGGATCCCCCTGACTTCAACGGCACCTTGTTGCTGTAGATCATCTCTATCTGCTTCTCTATCTCGTACTGATCGAAGATCGGCCGCTTGTCTCTGTAAAGTCTTACCTTCCGCTGATTCCGGGGCGAAATGATCTTCATGTAATCCTTGATCTTGACATATGTCTCCCGATCATCGACCAGGATCTCGGAGACCTCGTTCGTGAAGTGATCCCTCAAGGTGCGAAATCCTATGTCTTGCTCTTGATGTATCAGTGAAAGGGGAGGGGCTTCTTTTACCCGGCTCTTGATGTCTTTCCATATTCTCAGGAGCCTGTTCAGGTCCTTTGAAAGCTCCCGCTTATTTTGACCGGCAGCCATGGTCCTGACAATATACCCGATGCCCTCAGGTAGTTTCATCTTGCTCATTACGGTCTTGAGCCTGCTTCTCTCTTCTTCATCCTCTATCTTCCGGGATACGCCGTTAACGGTTCGACCCGGGGTGAGGACAATAAACCTGCCTGCTATGGACAAGTAGGTGGTAAGATGGGCTCCCTTATGGCCCGGCATCTCCTTCGTAACCTGGACGAGCAACACCTGCCCCTTTTTCACCATTTTATCCACGGATGGGGCGCCCTTATCGTCTTTGAGAGCCTCGGGTTCCTGGTAATACTCCGGATGGATCTCTGTAGCGGGAAGAAATCCGTTCTTATCGACACCGTAATTAACAAAGCAGGCCTGAAGCCTGGGTTCGACCTTTTCTACAATGCCCTTGTATATGTTGCCGGTCCTCAGCTCCGTCGTTGAACTCTCCACATAAAACTCGTCCAGCTTGCCGTCTTTTACAATAGCGACCCTGTATTCTTCCGGTTCAACCGCATTTATCAACATCTTTGTTTTCACTGGTTACACCTCTGTCACGGCACTGATGCCCATCGGGAAGAGTTCGGTTCTGCTATGTGATTCCCTGTCAATTTGACACCTTCAGCTCCCTTGAATAGCTCCTCTTCATGTTCTGCATGGTGTTGGCAAGGACATTCTTGTAAGCTTCAAGACGAGTCATAACCCCTGCAACCGCGCTATGTTCATCAAGCTCCAGTATGAGATAGGGTTTGTCGCCCATGATAAACTTGTAAAAATGTTCCAGGAAGGAATCAGCGCCGCAACTGAAATTAGTGACATGCAATCCAAAGAAATTGTTTCCCGCCCTTATGAATTTCGCCGTCCTTAAGATCTGTGCGCCAAGCCCCCAGTACATCTTTGGGAAATCCGAGAGATCTATGCTGATGACGTCAACGAAGTCCATGGGAACGGCCCTGACCCCTATCTTGGCCAAATTCTGGCCCAGCCTCAGATTGAGCCTTTCGTCATACAGGTTGTAAGGTCTACCGGTCACTATGACAAGTGGTTCTTCCGGATCATGCGATCTCAGAATCTCACGCCCCTTGCCATGGAGGTCCTTCGAGAACGCATCCTGTCTCTCCAGGGCGTATTTAAAGGCCCGCTTTATCTCGGAGGGCCTTCGCCTCAGCCTTTTTGAAAGCTGCTCGCTCAATTCCGTCCCTATCATGTCGGGGTCATACTTCAGGTGAATGGTGGGATTTATTATATCCTTTCTATCGAGTCCCAGGGCCATTCGAACCATGTATTGGTTTGATTGTACCAGGGGACAAAAATATCCCGTTTCTTCGTCCCTTGGGGTGATCATGTTGATGATGGCCGGCAAGAACAAGTACCTGGTCTTGCCGGCCAGCTCCTTAACGTGTCCGTGAGATACCTTGACGGGGAAGCAAGTCTCTGCGGTCATGGCCTCGATGCCCAGGCTGGAGATATGGCTGTTTGTAGGTGGCGTCAGAACCAGCCTGAACCCTAACTGATCAAAGAAATGAGCCCAGAGAATACCTGTTTGGAGGGTATAAAGGGCCCTCTGCATTCCCACCGTTGGCCTGCCCCCGACATCCATTATCGGCTTATCCGCCAGCTCCAGATAGATGCCCTCCAAATGGGATTCCCACAACTCGTCCCGCACCTTGAAATAATTTTCCACCTTCTTGTCCCTGACCCTGACCACCTCGTATCTACCGCACTCCCCTCCCCATATGCTCTTGCGGCCGTCAAAGTCGTAGATTTTGAGCTTGCACTGGTTGTGGCAGCTCGGATCAGCGCGGCATACCTTTTCCTTGAACTCCATGCTGTCCGACACAGCGCTCTCCAGGCCTCTGAAACTGCCACCCTTGATCAACCCCACCTGCATCTTTTCCTGGAGGCTGATTGCTGCGCCGAATGCACCCAAGACCTCACGATGTTTCGGGACCAGGATAGCCCGTCCCAAGACGTTCTCAAAGGCCGCAACCACTCCCTTGTTCAGGGATGGCCCTCCAAGAAACATTATCCGTTCACCGATCTTTCTCTTTCCCACTACCCTGTTCAGATAGTTGTGAACAATGGCATAACACAGCCCGGCAATGAGGTCGTCCCTCGGCACTCCCTTTTGAAGGTAGGATACGAGATCCGACTCCATGAATACCGTACATCTCTCGGCCAACCTCACCGGCTTGTCAGAAGAAAGGGCGATGGCCTGGAACTCCTCCACTATATTGATGCCGTATTTGTTCGCCAGTTCATGGAGGAAACTGCCCGTTCCCGCAGCACATACCTTGTTCATATCAAAATCCAGCGGGTAGGTATTTGCTATGGAAATATACTTGGAGTCCTGTCCTCCGATCTCAAATATGGTGTCTATGCGGGGATCTATCTCTACCGCTCCCCTTGCATGGGCCGTTATCTCATCAATTATCAGCTCTGCGTTCAGAAAATCGCCTACCACGTTCCTGCCGGACCCGGTGGTGGCCACGCCCATAATCTCGATCTGCTCACCCATCTGTTCGGAGATGGTCCTCAAGAGTCTCTGGGTTACTTCAATCGGCTTCCCTTGAGTATGCACATAACTCTTGTGTATTATTTGTCTCTTTTCCGTTATGAGGGCGTATTTTGTTGTGGTAGAACCTATGTCTATACCAAGGTATACAGGGATCTTCCCGGGCGAGATCACCTTCTCTACCTCGTTGTCCTTGGGGAAGCGGGTTTTTCGAAGTTCAAGCCTGGGTGCCGAAGGGATCGAAGGCAGGACCTCTCCTCTAAACGTGGACACTTCTTTCGATCTCGGGGTGTTCTTCATCCCGGATTCCAGGGCGTGCAGGGCGACCCCCAATGCCCCGACCGAGGTACTCCGCTCGGGCACGATTATTCCCGGAAAATATGTCCTGAACGCCCTGACCTGGAGTTCGTTCAGTGAAAGCCCTCCGATGAAGAGGATCGGCTCATCAAGCACCCTGTTTGACACAATGGTGCTCATATAGTTCCTTGCATTTCCGATGTGCAATCCATAGATTATGTCTTCGAGCTTCTCTCCCTTGTTTTGCAAATGGATCATATCCGACTTGGTGAAGACCGTGCACCTACAGGCGACGTTGGCAGGCTGGTCACTCTTGAGCCCGAACTCGATGAAATCCTTCAAGATCCTGTCTATGTGCTCCTGGGAGATATCCACTTCCCTATCATACAGGGAAGTGGCCAGGCGCTGGGCCTGTTGGTCGATGAAAGATCCTGTACCAGATGCGCACGGACCATTTGTATTGAAATACTCCAGCTCCCAACCCTGTTCAAAGTGCCTTATCTGGAAAAGAGCCGTATCCTGCCCCCCCATGCTTATGATGGTTCTCACATCAGGTCTAACATACATGGCCCCTTTGACCTGGCTTATGGTCTCAAACTCGTAACCACACTCCAACATCTCGCTCATCTTTTGGCCGTGATTCCCGGTAAAGGCGACGGCCCTTATGTTTTCCAAACCGAACCGATCCACCAGTGCATTGATCAGTCTCGTGACTTCCTCGTCCACCCTGCCGAAATGTCTCTTGTAAGGCGACTCAAAAATAATTTCACTATCCCTGTTTATCACAACACAGTTAAGACTTACGGATCCCGCGTCGATACCAACACATAGATCATCACCCCTTGCCGCATCCATGACCTTCTCCGTCATCCATCTCGGTTTTGTTTCGCCCTGCTGGTAGAAAGATCCATGCTATTGGGTATAATAGATGGCACCAGCATGTCTCTTCGCCCTTAGCTCTCCTTTCCTGGCCAGGGCCTGCATTTGCCCTTCCACCTCCTTCAAAGGAGCATTCAAGGCATCCGCGACATCTTTCACCCTCAAAGGCCTTCTCCGCACCACCTCCAGGATGGAAGCGGAGAGATCAATGCACCTTGGAGCCCTTTTCTCTCCCCTATTATGGGAAATAATTGCCGCATTTGCACCAAAAAACTCCCTTATCTCTTCCAAACGCCGACTCTCAAGGGGCAAGGCAGAGGTATCTGCCGGGGGGCGGACTATGGTATTCAGTTGCACCTGATCCACTTCCAGGGCATCCACCACCTTTTTCAACTCCCTGACTTCATCTTCTCCATCATTGATGCCTGAAATAAGCATTATCTCCAGGCCGATAAAGCCCTTGAACTCCTTGCGCAACAACTCAAGGCCCTCCAGGATCTTGGGTAGCTGGAGATCGGGGTGAGGACGGTGAATGGTCTGAAAGGTGGATTCCCTTGCGGTTGAAAGAGTCGGCATGATGATATCCGCTTCCAGGAGGTTTCTCCTCACCAGGTCATTCCAAAGGAGTGAGACGTTGGTGAGTACTGCCACCTTCCGAGAGGCTATCTTCTTGATTCCCCTTATGATAACTCCTATCTCCCCGTGCAGGGTGGGTTCTCCGGAACCGGACAGGGTTACGACATCCGGGTCGGCATTGTCCAGGCTTTGTCTCAGTTCTTGGAGAACCGCCTGTGCCGGCAAATAGGGTTTTGTTTCAAGGGTCCTTATGGTGGTCCGCCCCACCTGGCAATATATGCAGTCGTAAGAGCAGCACTTCCGCGGGACCAAGTCGACTCCCAGGGAGAGGCCCAGCCTCCTGGAGGCAACAGGCCCAAACACATACTTCATACTACCACCTCCGCCTCCGTGACATTTTCATCAATGGGCTTCATCCCAATTCCTCCCCGTCTTGACCTCCACCTTGAGAGGGACATCGAGACGGCGAACGCCCTCCATTTCCTCCTTGACCAGGGGACGAACCCGGTCTATTTCATCCTCATGGACCTCAAACAGAAGCTCATCGTGGACCTGGAGCAACATCTTTGCTCTCAGTTTCTCTCTGGTCAACCTGTCATGAATATCGATCATGGCCTTTTTGATCAAATCGGCTGCTGTCCCCTGTATGGGCGTGTTTATGGCCATCCTTTCCGCTTCAGCCCTGATTCTGGACTGGCCGTGGTTGATATGGGGCAGGTGCCTCCTTCAGGATCTTCTCGCGGTATACCATGACCCCCCGGTGCCTTTTATAGTATCTGTCAATATAATCCTTTGCGGTCCGAAAATCTATGCCCAAATCATCTGCCAGCCTCCTGGGCCCCATCCCATAGATGATTCCAAAATTAATGGCCTTTGCAACCCGCCTCATCTCAGGAGTTACTTTCGCCTCCTCCACCCCCAGGATTTCAGAAGCTGTTTTGGTGTGGATATCCTGTCCCATCCTGAATGCCTCGACAAGCGCCGAATCCTTGGAATAATGGGCAAAGATCCGCAGCTCTATTTGACTGTAGTCTGCAGACAACAGATGGTGTCCGGCCTCTGAAACAAAACCCCTTCGTATCTCCCTCCCCTCTTCGCCTCGGATGGGTATGTTCTGTAGATTGGGATTACTGCTGCTCAACCGGCCTGTGGCAGTTACTGTCTGGTTGAAGGACGTGTGTATCCTGCCGGTCCTTGGGTTAACCAGCTTTACCAAAGACTCCAGATAGGTAGACCTCAGTTTTGACAGTGTCCTGTATCTCAACAAAAGCCCGGGTATTTTATAAGGTAAAGATGCTAACTCCTTCAAAACATTAACGTTTGTCGAGTATGCCTTTGTCTTGGCGGTCTTCCTTCTCACAGGAAGCCCCAGTTTCTCGAACAGGACGAAGCCCAATTGTTGGGGCGAGTTTATGTTGAATTCCATGCCGGCCTCCTGGTAAATCTCCTTTTCGATGGATTCCATTTCCTTTGAGATGCGGCTGGACATATCGCGGAAATATTCTGTATCGATCTTGATACCGTTCCATTCCATCTGCACAAGCACCGGCAAGAGTTTCATCTCCATTTGGTAGAAGAGCTCTTCATTCCCTTCTCTCCTCAACTCTTCATCCATGGGGTCCCTGAGCTAAAGGGAGAAGGTCGCCCTCTGGCAGGATACCTCCATGGCACGCTCCACTCCCGCCTCCCTGGGGTCAAGATTCTTCTTTCCCCTGCCCCCTGCGTGCCCGACCATCCTTTGCCCTAGAAACTGCTGGGCCAGGTCCTCCAAATCGTGACGACCTCGTCCGGGGTTTATTACATAGGACCCGATCATGGTGTCAAAGTGAAGACCCTCCATCTCAATGCCGCGGCATCGAAGCAGGAGGGCATGTCGTTTGAGATCGTGTCCGACTTTTGCGACGGCGGGAGTTTCCAAAACATCCTTCAAGATACCCAGAGCCACGCCAGTCTTTAGATGATCTGGATCTCCAATCCGCGAATGATCAAGGGGGACGTAACAGGCCTTGCCCTCTTGCCAGCATAGGGAAAGCCCTGCCAAAGCGGCCCTGAGTGGCTCGTGTTCCGTTGAGACAGTGTCGATGGAGAGGACCTTTGCCTCTCTTATCCTTTCCTTGAGGACCCTGAGTTCCCCTTCACTCAGACAAAGTCCGTAATCCTTGTCACCCCCCTCCTCCAGAGGTGCAAAACGGTACCAGAGTCCCTTGAATTCAAGCTCCCTAAAGATTTTCGCTAGAGTGGCGCCCCGGGGCTCTCCCGGCTTCAGGTCCTCCACGTCCTCTGGGATGGGCACACTTTGGTCTATGGTTGCCAGTTTCTTGCTCAAAATGGCCCTGTCTTTATACTTGACGAGGTTCTCTCTCAACCTTTTTCGCCCGATCTCATCCAGGTGTTCGTAAAGGTTTTCCACTGTCCCGTATTCCCTTATCAGGGCCAGAGCCGTCTTCTCACCGATACCAGGCACCCCAGGAATGTTGTCCGAACTATCTCCTGCCAGACCCATCACATCTACCACCTGCTTCGGTGTTATGCCGTACTTCTCCATAAAGGAGGCATAATCGGTGACCGTGTCTCTCATGGTGTCCCATAGGGAGATACGTGGAGTGATGACCTGCTTCATGTCCTTGTCGCCGGTCACGATCACAACCCTGAAGCCTTTCTGCTCGCATTTCCTGGCCAGGGTACCCATCACATCATCGGCCTCGTAGCCCTCCTTCACGATCCCTTTTATCTCCAGGGCATCAACTATCGCCTCGATATAGGATAATTGCACGGCCAGGTCTTCCGGCATGGGTGGTCTGGTGGCCTTATATTCCTTGTAGAGATCATGCCTGAATGTGGGGGCCTTCGAGTCGTACACCACCGCGACATAGCGGGGACTTTTTTCCTCCAGCAGCTTTAGAAGCATCCTGCAAAAACCGAAGATCGCATTGGTAGGAAAACCCCTTGAGGTGGAGAGATTTCTTATGGCATGGTAAGCGCGGTGGATATAGGAGCTACCGTCTATCAGATATACCTCATCAAGATTCTTTTCTTTGGATTCTCTGGATCCTGGGTATCTCTCCATGTTTGCTCTTCATTGGTGCGGCAGGTAATCTCTCTGCGAGGAAAACGCGTCAGGGCCCTATGAACATGATGAGCGCACGCGGATAGATCACCCGGCCGCAGAGAGTTCTAGCGGGCATATTCCACCGCCCGGGTCTCTCGTATCACCGTGACCCTTATCTGCCCTGGATAGGCAAGCTCATCCTCGATCTTCTTTGCTATATCCTTGCACAGGACGTACGCCTGATCGTCATCCACCTGCCTTCCCTCAACCATTATGCGTATTTCCCTGCCTGCCTGTATGGCATAGGATTTGGTAACTCCCTTGAAGGACATGGCAATCCTTTCCAGCTCCTCAAGCCTCTTCACATAGGACTCGAGCATCTCCTTCCTGGCCCCGGGGCGTGCGCCGGAAAGGGTATCAGCGGCTTGAACGATGACCGCCAAAACCGACTCTGGCTGGACCTCCTCATGATGGGCGGCAATCGCATGTACAACTGAAGGGACCTCCCCATATTTTTTGGCCAAATCAGCCCCTATCAAGGCGTGTGGGCCCTCCACCTCGTGGTCTACCGCCTTGCCTATGTCGTGGAGCAGTCCGGCCCTTTTCGCCTGCTTTATGTTCAAGCCCACCTCGGCTGCCATTACTCCGCAAATAAAGGCCACCTCCTTGGAATGTTGAAGCACGTTCTGAGCGTAGCTCGAACGATATTTCAAACGACCGATCAATTTGACCAGCTCGCTGTTTATTCCGTGAACACCTACGTCAAAGGTAGCCTGCTCCCCTGCTTCCTTTATGCTTGCTTCGATCTCTTTGTTGACCTTTTCGACCATCTCCTCTATTCTGGCGGGGTGAATCCTTCCGTCATCGATCAGCCTCTCGAGGGAGATCTTTGCCACTTCCCTGCGGATGGGATTGAATCCCGAGAGTATCACCGCCTCCGGGGTATCGTCGATGATGACGTCGATACCCGTCGCTGCTTCAATGGCACGGATATTCCGCCCTTCCCTGCCTATGATCCGACCCTTCATTTCCTCGTTTGGGAGATTGACGACAGAGACGGTCTTCTCGGCCACATAGTCACCAGCATAGCGCTTTATGGCAAGGGCCAATATCTCCTGGGCCTTTCTATCCGCCACCTCTCGGGCCTCGGTTTCGATCTTGCGAATGAGCTTGGCCGCGTCGTGTTTTGCCTCGGTTTCCATGGCCTTGAGAAGCATTGCCTTTGCTTCTTCGCTCGAGATCCTCGCTACCCTCTCCAGTTCCCTGCGCTGTTGCTCCAGCAGCTCCTTGTAATGCTCCCGGCTTTGCCTCAATTCCTCCTCCGTTCGCCTGATTTCCGATTCCCTCTGGGCAATTTGCCTCTCCTTTTGTTCATATAGCTCTATC
>JAFDIC010000142.1 GCA_019308525.1 Deltaproteobacteria bacterium | reverse complement strand
CCATCCTTAACACCGACATACTGGTTGATGGCCGAGAGGCCCATTGCAACGGCTCCGCTTCTATCGGTGGCAGCCTTGTCTACCATGGTCACCTTGAGCCCGTGCTTCTTTGCCCAGTAGGCGGCCTCCGTGGCCGCGCCACATGCCGAGAATCCCCCACCAACTATAAGGAGATCGGTGTTAACTTCTACTGTTTCAAAATCTACCATATTTCTTTACCTCCCTTTCTTTACTTCGGTGTGGGAACGGCATCCAATCCCAGGGATGCCGGCTCTGTTGCCAACGCTTGGCTGTTCAGATCATCATGTGTGGGAAATCCGCCCAGTGGATCAGCCGATCCCTCGGGTGTCGTCCTGGTGGGGAACTTGAACCTCTTGATGCTGCCATCACGGAACTTGACCGTCCACATAATGTCTTCAGAGCCCCTTAGGGGTGTGGCACTGCCTCCCATGGGTATGAAGTCAGCATATCCCCTGACATCCATGGCCTGCTGGGGGCAGAGTTTCACACAACACATGCATTCCCAACACATCTGAGGATCACGATTGTATGCCTTCATCTCCGCCCCGGTGACCGAACCGTCCTTGTCCAGCACCATCAAATCGTTGGGACAGATATGCATACACGCGGTCCTGTCCTGCCCTTTACAACCATCGCATTTTTCAACGATGTCCTGTCCTGCCCTTTACAACCATCGCATTTTTCAACGATTACATAACTTGGCATTTATTTAACCTCCGCAATTTAGAAATTTTGAATGATGATAGGTAAAAGAGCCAAATTTACAAAGCCTTTCTAACACCTCCTTTCTAGTAAGGATTTCTCACTTCTTCTCCACCTCTCCGGTAGCCGCGCCGTGAAGCTTGATTTCAACTTTCTCCTCCAGGCTTTGATAGTATTCCTTAAGAATTTCCAGCACTTCTGGACGGGAAAATTGAGGCGGGAGTTCTCCCCCTTCTGAGAGAGTCTTCCTCACCAGGGTCCCGGAAAGGAGTAACCTGTCGTCTTTCCCGTGGGGGCAGGTCCTCATGGAGGCCATGCCTTCGCACTTGTAACAGTAAAACGTCCAGTCTATGTTGAGGTTTTGACACTTCAGCGCCCCCCTTGGTATCTCATCGAAGATCTTCTGGGCATCGAAGGGACCGTAGTAGTCCCCCACCCCTGCGTGGTCCCGGCCGATGATCATATGGCTACAGCCGTAATTCTGGCGAAAGGTCGCGTGGAGCAAGGCTTCCCTGGGGCCTGCGTAACGCATCTCCATGGGATACCCCCCCTGAACCACGGTGTCCTTTACGAAATAATTGTCAACAAGGACCTGGATGGCCCTTACCCTTACTTCGGCCGGGATATCACCTGGTTTCAGCTTCCCCACCAACTGGTGAATGTACACACCATCCATGATTTCCACGGCGATTTTCGACAGGTATTCATGGGAGCGGTGCATTGGATTCCTCAACTGGAGGGCTGCAATCTTTTTCCAGCCCTTTTCCTCAAAAATCTTTCTTGACTCTGCCGGCCTGTGGTACAGGCCCTTGAATTGTTCCGGGTAATAGCTTTCACTTATGACCTTTACCGGGCCTGCCAGGTTGTACTTGCCCTGCGCCATTACCTTGGCCACACCAGGGTGCTCGCTGTCCGTGGTTCTGAATACGGCCTTGCACTCATACTCCTTGTCGATCGTGTATTTTTCAGATACCTGCATAGTGGCGATTGTAGTCCCGGTCTCATCATCCACCAGGGCCAGCTCGTCGCCCTCTTTTAGATCTTCATCATCAGTGGAGAGGGTAATGGGGATTGGCCAGAAGGTACCGTCTGCCATGGTAAACTTGTCGCACACACCCTGCCAGTCAGCCTTTGTCATGAATCCGGTCAAAGGCGTGAAAGCGCCGATGCCCATCATTATGAGGTCTGAAGTCTCCCTCGTGGTTATCCTGATTTGCTTGAGGCCCTTTGCCCTATCTGTCTCTGCCTGGAGTTCCTCTCCCTCCAGCAACAGGGGCATGAGCCTTTCCTCCTTCCCGTGGGGCGCAATAAGATCTGACATACATCAACCTCCTTTAATTACTAGCGTTTTTGCTCAATCCAGGTTAACAGTGGAATAAGTCCTACTACAACATTACTTTGTGCATTTTTTAACAAGCTCATTTATATGAATTTTCCCTGTGCTGTCAAGAAAAATCGGACATAAAACAAGATATTTTGGAAAAATTTCCGTGACCCTCGCGGGCCTCCGAACTGAGGGCATCCAAGCAACGGTAATGAGCGAGACAAGTCCCGGTGTTTGTCTTCCGCCCCCCCAGCCGAAACAACAGCGGCAAACGGCCTCTCAACTCACTCCGAAAAGGGCACAATTGTTTTGCCCTTTTCCTTTTGCCTTGCAAGCATCACAGAATGCCCCCGTGCCTGAAGCGAACTTGGAGTCGCCAGAGAAGATCAAATAGCGGCTCTTCAGCCTGCGTCCCATCACCCCCCAATGAGCAGTTTTACAGGAGGCTTTGGGGTCCCATCTGGGCCGCAGGACTCTGCAATCCCCACCAGAATTCACTGTAGCTACCCTGGCTCACACAATTTCTTCAATCGGGTTGACACGTGGGGATCGAATGTGCAAAAATTGTTTTAGTGTATCGTAAGAGCGTCTCAATGCCTGTGGTGTTGTTGAGTACGTGATCATCCGTAGGATCGAACCCCGCAAGATTTTCCCCGCTTCTGAATCACGCCGATTTTTCTGTTGCGCTTTGGGCTGGGAGGACTTCCCTACCGCGATTACCTCAACCCACTCAAGGCTTAGGTGGCTGTCCATCTTGAGAAACCGCGCAGGTAAAAGCAAGTATGCGGACACGCTTGACTCATAGGGAAGGAGGGGGGTCCCGGTAAAAACTACCAGAGCCTTGTGCTAGGGCCCACGACAGGCCGGGGCAAATGCCATGCCTCGTTCCCCCACCCTTCCATGGGCCTGCGACCAGAAGAATGGACGGCAGACAGGCAAACGTGCCTGTGGAAGTGTAGTGTAAGGATTACGCCGCCAAAGCGACAAATAATCACAGGCAGCGAAAGAGAAGGAATTATAGGATGAACAGCAAATCAAATAGCAGATGCGCGAAGACGTTGAGAGGAATTCTTCGCATAATAGCCCCTGCTTACTCGCTTGCAAAACCTGTAGAAATGGCGGCGCTTGTAATCTTTTTGCTCATTTCTTTGGTCCCGGCACCAGGGTTTTCCCGCATCACAGACCGGGTACCTGACGTGGGACAGAATATGCCAGCAGCCCACACCCCCGTCTTCCATGTTTCCCTGTCCCGGGGAATTGAGCTGATTTTCAACGGGCGGTACGAGGAGGGTTTGACCATTTTTGATCGGCTTCAGAGAATGTACCCAGAGCATCCAGCCCCTTATTTCTTCAAAGCAGCCGCATATCAAGATTGGATGAGCAATTACCGCACCAAGAGATTCACAAAAGAGCTGAAACAAAACATCCGATTGGCCATTGAGACCGGAAATGCATTGCTCGACACCGGGGATGATCCCTGGATCCCCTTTTACATTGGCGCTGCTTATGGCTACAGGGCGTTCAACCGTTTTCGTGAAAATGATTGGATAGGCTCCTATGTGGCCGGACGCAAGGGTATAGATAAACTTAAAGAGGCCCTTGAAATGGAACCCAACATTTATGATGCCTACCTGGGTTTGGGATCATATCACTACTGGAGAACCGCAAAATCCAAGTTTCTGCGCATTATCGCATTCTGGATGAAGGACAAGAGGGAATTGGGCCTGCGCCAGCTCCAATTCTCTGCCAAGCACGGCCTCTATGCCAAGAATCAGGCCAGTTACAACCTTGTGGCGGCCTACTATGATTACGGCCGGTACGAAAAGGCGTCGGAAGTGCTTGAAGGCATCATAGAGAGAAAGGAGCGCCCGAGTATTTCGGATCTCTATTATCGTGGCAGGCTGCTGATGAAGTTCGAAAGGTGGTCTGAAGCTGAATTCACCTTCAAGGAGCTTCTTGAGCGACTTGAAGGCCAGCGCCTTCCCTCCGTGGGGTACCAAGTGGAATGCAAGTATTGGATTGCCGAGGCGCTCAAGCTACAGGGGCGGCTGCCTGCCGCGTTCTCCTGGGCCAAAAAGGCCATGGCCCAAAGAGAAGAGAGGAGTCCTGGGCTGGAACTGCAAGGGCCTTTCGAGAGTTTCGATGATATCAAAAGAAACCTGGAAAGGCTTTATCGAGACCTGGAGAAGACATTGAACTACCCGTTCGTGGCAGAGGTAAGTCCCTCCCCATAGGCTGCTTCCTCCCTCCTTGACCTCCTCCACCAGGAAGTTTACAGGTGAGATACTCCCTTGTCTCGCACATGAAACAGGGCCCCGGGCTGTACGCCTTCTTTGCGCGGTGCCAGGTGCCGGGCCCCCCGGCGTATCCCTTGCCAATTCCCTGACCCGCTTGGAATTTCTAATCGCCCCAGGGGTTCGCATACCTATCCCCCCGGGTGTTCCTTCCTGCAAAATCAAACCCGACGTCGTCCACTCCACCGGGCCCGACGAACAGGTGGGTCTCCGAGTCTTTCACTTGACTTGAGCTTTCTTGGGCGTTAAACAAATAGACGACAGCTCGCAAAAAGACGACACAACCTTTCAAATTGGAGGGGGTAAAATGGGCATAATTACAGTCTCAAGGGGGTGCTATAGCAGGGGAAAAGAGATTGCCGAAAAACTGGCTCAACAATTAGGATATGAATGTGTCTCAAGAGAAATCCTGATCGAGGCCTCAGAGACCTTTAATGTGCCTGAAATCAAGCTTGTCCGTGCGCTCCATGATTCGCCCTCTGTGCTGGATCGCTTTACTTACGGAAAAGAAAAATATGTCAGCTACATACGAGAAGCACTGCTTGAGCACGTGTCAAAGGACAATGTTATTTATCATGGTCTCGCCGGGCATTTTTTCCTCAGGGGAGTTCCTCATATTCTCAAGGTAAGAATTATTGCAAACTTGGAAGACAGGGTAAGAGAGGAGATGAAGAGGGAAAACATCACTGAAAAAGAGGCCCGGTATGTGCTCAAGAAAGATGATGAGGAGAGGCGCAAATGGAGCCTTTACCTCTATGGTATAGATACGTCAGACCCGAGTCTTTATGATGTCGTCTTGCACATTGATAACTTGAGGGTGGATGATGCCGTGGAAGTACTTGCGAATATGGCCAAGCGCCCCTGTTTTCAAACCACACCTGAAACAAAGAAAACCCTCAATGACCTGCTGCTCGCCGCGAGGGCTCATGCTGCATTGGTAGATGAGTTTCCTATGGCCGAAGTCAGCAGCCATGACGGCGTAGTTTACGTCAGTCTGAAAGGCACCGGGATCCGGGAGCCTTCTGCATCTGAAGAAGTGTCTAGATTGCTGAGTGGTATTGAGGGCATCAAGGACATTAGGATAAATATTATTCCGCTCATAACTCCTGACTAGAAGAAGCAGACCTCACTTCGCCCATGAAAGGCACCCAATTACCAGAAAAAATACCCATGACTAACCTGGAAAAAATCCTAGTAGACAAGGTCTATCAGATTGAGACTGACCTGTTAATCATCGGGGGCGGCAGTGCAGGCTGCATGGCAGCTATCCGGGCCAGGGAGCTTCAACCCGACTTGGCAATCGCCATCTTTGAAAAGGGGGACATCAAGTATTCCGGGTCCATCGCCCGGGGCATGGACGCGCTCAACATCGTATCCATCCCAAACCTCACCACACCTGAGTTGTACGTGGAATCCATGGGCTTGAGTTGCCAGGGGGTTTTGGATGAACCGGCCAGCTACACTATGGCCACACGTTCCTTTGCTCTGCTGAAGAAGTTGGAAGGCTGGGGAGTTCATTTTCCTTTGGACAGCTCGGGTAACTACAGGACCCTGAAGTATCACGTAAAGGGCAAGTTCCAAACGGCAATGCAGGAACCGGACTTAAAGGTAATGATATCCCGGCGCGCCCTGGCCGGGAGGACTAAAGTCTTCAACCGAGTCATGGGGATCGAGATCCTCCTGGACGATGGACGGGTATCGGGAGCAGTTGGTCTTAACGTCCGAACAGGTGAAATGGTCGTCTGCAAGGCAAAAACGATCATTGTCACCTCGGGTGGGCAGGCTCGGTTTTCTTTGCCAAATTCAGGTTATCTCTATGGCGTTTTTGATTTCCCGGGCAATACAGGCGACGGTTTTATGATGTGTTACAGGGCGGGAGCGTCCCTAACGGGCATGGAGGCTACCCAAAGCCCGGTACTTATCAAAGATGCCAATATGCCCCTGTTGGCAATCACGGTTACCCGCGGCGCTCGAGTGCTGGATTTCTTCAACAATATCATCATGGAAAACGAAGTTGACAACATTCACCTCATGAACGAGGCGCACGAGAAGGGACACGGTCCCGTCCGCGTGAGATTGAGCCACCTGGATGAATCCCTGATCCAGGAGATCGAACAAATCCTTTTCACAACAGAAAGACCGGTCCAGGAACGTTTCTTCAAGAACCGCGGTGTGGATTTCCGGCGAGATGACATTGAACTGTGGCCCACCGAGCACCAACTGTGCGGGGGACATGGCATCAGCGGGGTAAGGATCAATGAAAAAGCGGAGACAGGGGTACCGGGCCTTTACGCGGCCGGGGACGTGGCCAGCGTACCCAAGCAACATCTAACCGGAGCTTTTGTCTTTGGTGAGATAGCAGGAGAGGAAGCAGTCAAGTTTATGAACCGGTACCCGGAGAACCCCATCCTTGACCGGGGGAAAATAGAACAGGAAGTAGAGAAACGTAACCAGCGCGCGGATACCAATCGCGAGATTGATGTTAGGGATATCGAGTACAAGGTCCGCCGCTTCATAGGCGATTACGTGGTGGGGCTAAAAAACGAACTGAAGCTGAAACGATGGTTGCAGTGGGCGGAGGTCTTCAGGAACGAACTCCATGAGCAAACCAGGGCTGTAGACGGCCATGAGCTGTCCAAAACTTATGAAGTGGAAAATATTGTTGAATGCGCTTCTCTGTCCGCCACTGCCTCCCTGGAGCGCAAGGAAAGCCGGTGGGGGACCTCTCATCGTCGTATAGATTACCCGGATAGGGACGACGACAATTATCTCTGCCACATAGTCTTGAAAAAAGGCGAGGGTCCTTACGACATCAAGTGCTCCAGGGCCCCCGTGGAGAGAATGAACACGGCGCCAAAAGGAGAAGGCAGAACTTGATCTCCGATACCAATATCAAAATCGACCGAGACGTGTGCTATGCTTGCGGCATCTGTGTGGATCGCTGCATCATGGACAACCTGCGACTTTCCGTTGCTCCCTGCCGCCAGGCCTGCCCCATTAATCTCAACTGCCAGGGCTATGTCCGCCTGATTGCACAGGACAGGGCGGAAGAGGCGGCCAGGGAACTAAGGAAGTATACCCCTTTTGCTGGCATTTTGGGTCGTATCTGTTCCCGGCCTTGCGAAGGCGCCTGCGAGAGAAATCGCGCTATAGGTGATGGAGCGGTGAACATCCGAGCCCTGAAGCGGTACCTGGATGATGGGTACCCCGGGATCACCCGGCAGATGCCGGAAATCGGACGAAGCACTGGCTTGAAGGCGGCGGTGATCGGTTCCGGCCCGGCCGGACTGATGGCCGCTTACGAACTCAGGAGAATGGGGCACGGGGTAACCGTGCTCGAAGGCAAAAGTCAGCCAGGGGGGCTAATGCGTTACGGCATTCCGCGTTTCAGGCTGCCCAATTCTGAAATAGAAGCCGCCATAAAGTCTCTCGAAGCCATCGGCGTGGAATTTGAACTTGGCCGTCAAGTGGGTAGAAATATCGAATGGAAGGAGCTTGAGGAAAACTACGGAGCCATAGTCGTGGCTGTCGGCGCTGCTGGGTTAGTTCCTCTAGAGGTCCCAGGAAACCACCTGGAACAAGTGATTTCCGGCATAGACCTTTTGGCCCGTGTCAACAATGGCCATGCACCTGATCTTTCTGCCAAAAACGTAGTGGTGATCGGCGGCGGCAATTCGGCGATAGATACCGCGTTGACCTGCGTGCACTGCGGCGCATCCGAGGTCCGCCTGGTCTGCCTGGAAGGCCCCCATGAGATGCCCGTTGATGATTCTGTGCTGACCGAGGCCATGGAACTTGGCGTGATTATCGAGAACCGTTGGGGTGTGGACCGTATCTACCGGACGCTAGATGGAAGGCTTAAGCTTTCACTGAAACGTTGCCTGTGCGTGTTCGATGTTGAAGGCAACTTTGCACCACAGCTTGACGACACCCCCGGCTTGCATACCATTGAGGCGGACATGGTGGCAGTTGCTATTGGGCAGACCGTTGAACCAAGCGGCTTGCCGGAAGGCCTGTTCGACTTTTCGACCGGCCGTTTCTCCTGCGATGATACAACCATGCAGTCTGAGCAGAATCCCAAGGTATTCATCTGCGGTGATTGCGCCCAGGGGCCTTCATCCGTGGTCGAGGCCTTTGCTACGGGCAAGAGGGCTGGTGAAAATGCAGGACGTTACTTGCGGGGTGAAAACTTTTGGTATGAAAATGACTATTATCTGGTCAATGGCATGGTGACGGAGTATGTGGCCTTACCAGAGCGGGCTGTAGGCGGGCCCCGCCAGGATGTCCTTTTGCTTCCCCGTGAAAAACGAGGTCTTGATAGAGAGACTGAATTGGGGCTGAGCGAGATTGCGGCCAAAAGAGAGGCTGAACGCTGTCTGAGTTGCGGTCGGCCTTTCGAGTCTAAAGCGACGTGCTGGTACTGTCTGCCTTGCGAGATAGAGTGCCCCACCCGGGCACTTTATGTGAAAATGCCCTATCAGGTTCGGTAATCTTCGGTAATCGTTGATCTGCCCCTTTCATGTAATCCTGGAGCGGATCCAAAAAAAGTAAACTTGGGCGGTAAACGCTTATCAGAAGCTGCCCGCAAGGAAAAGGAGGATGCAATGCAAAAGATTTCAAGGATCGTTATTGGACTGACCCTGACAATAGCCCTGGTCATTGGTATGGACCTGGCCGCAAGCGCGGCTTATCCCGAAAAACCTATTAATTTGATAGTGGCTTTTAGGGCAGGCGGTTCCCTGGATACCACCTTCAGGGTATTTGCCAAGGCCCTCAGCAAGGAATTGGGCAAACCGGTGGTGGTTTCCAACCGGGCAGGTGCCGGCGGTGCTGTTGGGGCCAGCCACCTGAAGATGAAAAAGCCTGACGGTTACACCCTGGGGGCCAACGCCAGCCTGGCCTTCACCTTGAGTACCAATCTGGGCAAAGTGGACTACACGGTGGATGACTTCACCTATATTGCCAGCATCGCCCAGACCCAGCCCGCTTTCGTAGCCACTCCGCAAAAGGGCTGGAAGACCTGGTGGGACCTGATCAACGCTGCCAAGGAAAAAGGTTCCCTCACCTACGCCAGCCAGACCCCCTGGGATAGAATGGCCATCAAGCTTATCAACCGGAAGAGCGGGGTAAACTTGGTGCCAGTACCGACCAAGGGGGGCGGTGAGATGGTGCCCGCACTTCTGGGCGGCCATGT